>NZ_JAMOKT010000079.1:0-27168 GCF_023656795.1 Parabacteroides caeci | reverse complement strand
ATGTGTGGTAGGATACCATTAAAGGTAATGAAAATCAGCCACTTGACCTATTTTATTGTACTAAATTTTATCAATTAACTTATTTGTTCTCAACGGATTAGTTATAAATTTAACGAAGTATTAATGGATAAAAAATAAGCAAAACATGCTTCCCAGTAAAATATTATGTATCTTTGCCGCATGTTAAACAAACTATTTAAATCGGATTTGGTGTAGTAAACAATCTGTATTCCTTGTACAGGTTGTCCTTTCGTTTATTCTCGGGTAATTCTATCCGGGCATAATTCTTATTGTATTAATTCAATTTTAATCAGTGTACAATGATGACGGCATTGTTATGCTTTCACGGGTATACTATATATATATAAAGAAATGAGTAACGAAAATAAAACAATTCACGAATTCGATTTTAATTTAATCTGCGAATACTTTTTAAATACAGAACGTCAGGGGCCCGGAAGTCCAGAAGTGACTCTTCAAGCATTGGGCTTTATAGACAACCTTACCGACCAATCCCTTATCGCCGATTTGGGTTGTGGTACAGGCGGCCAGACAATGGTATTGGCACAGCATGCACCGGGACATATTACCGGTCTTGACTTTTTTCCGGGATTCATCGACAGGTTCAACAGTAATGCCAGAGGGCTGAATCTCCAGGATAGAGTGAAGGGAATCGTCGGTTCGATGGACAACCTTCCTTTCGGAGAGGGAGAGTTAGACCTGATCTGGTCGGAAGGAGCCATTTATAATATAGGCTTTGAACGCGGACTGAACGAATGGCGCAAATATCTGAAAACAGGAGGATATATCGCTGTTTCTGAAAGCGCCTGGTTTACTGAAGAACGTCCGGCAGAGATTCATGATTTCTGGATGGAAGCTTATCCGCAAATAGATACGATACCCAATCAGGTTGCCCTGATACAAAAGGCTGGGTATCTTCCTGTCGCTTCTTTTATTTTACCTGAAACTTGCTGGACAGAGCATTATTTTGCACCGTTGGTTAAAGCCCGGGAAAAGTTTCTGGCCAAATATCCGGGAAATAAAACTGCCGAAGAACTTGTCGCGATGTCACATCACGAAGAGGAGTTATACCACAAGTATAAAGAGTTCTACGGCTATGTATTTTATATCGCTAAAAAGATAACGCTATGATTCGTTTAAATATGTATGGTTGGAATGACCGGTTGAACCAACTAAAACAAGAATCGGCATATAATACATTGTCTCACGGACGGATAGCCATCGTGCATCGTACCTGTTACGAGGTTATATCCGATAGCGGACTGTACCAATGCGAGTTGACGGGAAATATGATGTATGGGAAATCTGACTTTGAACTGCCCTGTACAGGCGACTGGGTATTGTTTCAACCATTCGACGATAGCAAAGGCATTATCGTCGGTATGTTACCTCGTGAACGGACTTTATACCGCAAGAGAAATGGAACGGTAGCCGGAAAACAGGCAATTGCTTCGTATGTTGACAAGGCGTTTATCGTGCAGAGCCTCGATGATAATTTCAATATACGCAGGGTGGAACGTTTCATGGTTCAGATCTTGGAAGAAAACATCCATCCCGTATTGATACTCAATAAGGCTGATTTGCCTTTTGATAAACAGGAGACAGAGGAAGCAATCAGGCACCTTACCCGTAGGATGCCGGTGTTCTTCACAAGTATCCATCACCCTGAAACGGTCTCCCGGTTACGGGATTCCATATCGGAAGGCGAAACGGTTGTCTTTGTTGGTTCTTCGGGGGTAGGGAAGAGTTCTCTTGTTAATGCACTTTGTGAAAGGTCGGTGCTGCTGACGTCGGATATAAGCCAGTCCACCGGAAAAGGACGGCATACTTCCACCCGGCGGGAAATGGTTTTGATGGACGGTTCAGGTGTTTTAATCGACACTCCGGGTATCCGTGAGTTTGGATTGACTGTAGATAATCCCGATTCACTAGCCGAAATGCTGGAAATCTCCAACTATGCAGAATCGTGCCGTTTCAAGGATTGCACACATACCAACGAACCCGGCTGTGCTGTTCTGGAAGCAGTCGCTGAAGGTTCGCTAGATATCAAAGTGTATGAAAGCTATCTGAAACTAAAGCGTGAAGCCTGGCATTTCTCCGCTTCCGAGCATGAAAAACGTAAAAAGGAAAAATCCTTTACAAAGCTCGTGGAAGAGGTGAAGAGGCGCAAGGCTGATTCCTGATTTTATATTTATGGTGCAGGTATCTTCGGATTCCTGCACTGTATTATATTTGTATCCATATTTTATATTTTTTGGCAAGTAGGACAGTAGTAAACGGCTCCGCCGCCGTTAGATGTATCTTTAATAATAGAATTACCACATCTTGGACATGGATTATTCAATGTATTTCTGGACAAAATGGTTTTATAGTTTCCATGTTTGCCGAACAGGTCTGTTTCGGTATCTCTTCCGCCTTGAAGAACCATAGTTTTTAAGGTCGTTTTGATCGATTGCAATAAGGCTGATTTATCAGTATCTGTCAATGAACTTATTTCTCTTTTAGGATTGACTTTTGCGTTGAACAGTATGTCTTGCAATACTCCGTTCCCCAAACCGGGAATGCGTTGTTTTGCAGCCAACAGCATTTTAACCGATAATTTAGGCTTTAAACCAACAAATAGCTTCTCAAAATAAGAATCATTGAATTCGCTATTTAGCGGAGAGATGCTTTCTGCGCTTTTTTTGTAATATACTTCGTCATATATTCCGGTATATGCAGCTATCACTCCAAACATACCTACGGTAAAAGCAAGATAGGTATTATCATCAAGTGTAAGCAATAGTTGATAATTATCCGGCATTTTGTCCGATATTGTACCGTATTTCAGGTTTGTTCCATCTCCGAAACTGATTTTTGTGTCTTTATCCAATATTATATCTACATACATACCAAAACTTTCGGAAGATTTGATTTCTTTTCCGGTAAGTAGTTTGCCATAAGTGAGGGGATCGCCATAATAGAATGTATTCTTATGATATTTTGTGGCATTGAATACTTCTGTGATAATTCTACCTTTTAAGGTAACATCGATCTGTTTCGCTAATGTTTGATTTTCCGGTAATTCTTTCATGGTATTATTTCTTTGTTGTTTTTTCAATAGGAATATATATTTCTGTCAATAAGTTATTATAGTCTTCTTCTATCGGAGTCTTAATATATAACTCGAAACTTAATGTGTTTTTCTGTCGATATTCACTCTGTGGAAGCCATGTTAAGTAAATGTATCTATATAAATCGGGTAAAGAGGAATAATCGCCTTCATATTTGAATACCGCATAATGTCCGGCAGGTATTTCCATCATTCCGAATTTGCCTTTTGCCTTCACTTTTTGATTAACAGTAAGTCCGATAAGAAAGCGGCAATTGTTATAAACTGTAATAAGCGGGTCATCCATACTCACGCTTATAAATCTGTTTTCAGGACTTTTTGTAATATTGCTTTCTGCAAAAGATAGTAGTTCTTTCCATATATCCTTATAGGCTTTCATCGTAGAACACGTATTATCAATGGTTCTATAAATCATACTTAAACTACTAATATTCTTAATTTGAGGTGATTTTTTTCTGAAAGTATGGGTGATTCATTATAGGACTTTTGTTTGTATTGCTGTTTATAATCTGATGGAGACAGCCCAAAGCGTTTCTTAAACGCTTTGGATAGGCTATGTTTGGTTTGATAGTTAGTTTGCAGCACGATGTTGTTCAGAGAAAGGTTTGCTGTCAAAAGTAGATGTGCGATATATTCTAAACGTATACGCTGGATATAAACTCCTATGCTTTCGCCGGTGTACTCTTTAAATATACGCAGGAAATGGAACTTTGATAGTCCGGCAATTTTGGATAATTGTTCGGTATTGAGCATATCAAACAAATGGCTGTTGATATAAACCTTTATCCGATTTATTATTTCATTATAAATATTTTCAGTGTCAATCTTTTGCTTCCATCGTTTAAGGGTAGGTAATCTTTTGTTAAGAACAGTTCGAAGTTCATTCGGTGTATATTGGGTATGGACATGATTATTGAAAAGATCAGTATTCTCAACCCATACATCAATTACTTTTTTCATTGAATAATCCACTGTATATTGCCCATTTTGATAACAGTAGACACAATATTCATCACATTTCGTTTGGTCGCCGTTAGTCCCAAGAAGTTCTTCCTGATTTATATCTAATGGCATTCCGCAACTTTGGCAGTATCTCTTTTCTATTTCCAACTCCATAATTAACTATTCGAATTATATCATGCAAATATAGAGAAGATATATCCGGAAAGGTTGTCCAGTGTTGCTATCTTATTGTGAATTAGTTTCTTTTTTAGAGATGCCTACTTTGGAATAGGATAAGTTTTATTCTGTCGGTAAAACGATAAATATGAATTTTTGTTTTGTGTATAAAACAAAAATAGACTATCTTTGTATTGTGACTAGAATGAAAACAGGAAGATATGGACAAAAATATTTTGAAAACGGTTATCGCCGACAATCAAGTGGAAGTCCCCAAATATAAGGTGATTCCTCGAAATTTTACTTTCGAGGAGTTTGGAAACTATGTTTTTGTGGGTATTCGGCGAGCGGGAAAGTCTTACTTGTTATATCAACGGATGCAGCAACTACTAGCACAAGGTGTACAGTGGGATGAAATGCTTTATATCAATTTTGAAGATGAACGTCTTACCGGAATGAAAGCAGAAGATTTAAATCTGTTGTTGGAGGTTCATTTAGAAATGTATGGAAAGAAACCTATCCTGTTTTTGGACGAAGTACAAAACGTTTCTGGATGGGAAAAATTTGCCCGTCGTATGGCTGATACCAAACATCGGGTTTATATTACTGGAAGCAATGCCAAAATGTTAAGTCAAGATATTCAGACAACTTTAGGTGGACGTTATATTCCTATTGATGTTTATCCGTACTCTTTTAAAGAGTTTTTGACGGCAAACAATGTTCCTGCTACTACCAATCATCTGCTGTCTACGGAAGGCAAAGCCGAAGTATTACGAAAATTCAATGACTATTTCTATTTTGGCGGATTCCCGGAAGGAGCTGAGTTATTGGTTAAACGAGATTACTTGACCAGTGTTTACCAAAAAATCTATTTGGGGGATATTGCAGCCCGTCATACGATAGATAACACATTCGCTTTACGTATCATGTTCAAGAAATTGGCTGAAAGTGTCAAGCAGCCTTTGTCATTTACCCGGATAGCAAATATTGTATCGTCAACTGGGGCAAAGGTAGGAACGCAAACAGTCATTAACTACATGGAATACGCTAGAGATGCGTGGCTTATTAATCCTATCCAGAATATAGCGGGTAAATTGGTCGATAAGGAAACTTCACCCAAGTATTATTTTACAGATAACGGCATTCTGAATCTTTTTTTATTGGATGGGAATACTTTTTTATTGGAGAATATGGTGGCCGTAAATCTACTGCGTAAATACGGGCGAAATGATGCTGTTTATTTCTATAATCAAGGTATTGAGGTTGACTTCTATATTCCCGACGATTACACTGTGATTCAGGTTTGTTACAATCTCGACAATAGCGATGGAACATTTGACCGGGAAATAAAAGCCTTGCTAAAAATTACCGAAGTTTTGGAATGTAAGAAACTATTGATTATTACCCGCGATACGGAACGAACGATAGAAATGAGCGGAAAAACAATTGAAGTCCTTCCGATATGGAAATGGTTGTTAAGTATGTAATAACAAGAAAAGTATGATGCTCTGCGAAGAAATCTTTAAGGACATCATACCTAATTTGAGTCAACTCAATTTGTATAGGAATTTTCATATATCAGATTTGAATACCTCTAATTAACCTATTCTTTTTTTGTAAATGCCGATCTTTATTGTGTACTTTGCGTAAAAGGTATTATTTCAATCAGATGAATTATGGCAAAGCTTTATCCTATCGGTATACAGAATTTTGAAAGTCTTCGTCAGGACGGATATATCTATGTTGACAAAACAGAACTGATTTATCAATTAGTGAAAACGGGCCGCTATTATTTTTTGAGTCGTCCACGCCGTTTTGGGAAAAGCTTGCTTATTTCTACTTTGGAAGCTTATTTTCTGGGGAAAAAGGAGTTATTTGAAGGCTTAGCTATCGAAAAGCTGGAAAAAGATTGGTTGGAATATCCTGTACTTCACTTAGATTTGAATGCTGAAAAATTCGATAGTCCCGAACGTTTGGATGCTTTGTTAAGTAATCAGTTGACGCAGTGGGAAGAACTTTATGGCCGTGGAAAAGATGAAACAACACTTTCGCTTCGCTTTAAGGGAGTGATCCGCAGGGCTGCTAAGCAGACCGGTCAACGTGTTGTAATCTTGATTGACGAATACGATAAGCCGATGTTGCAGGCATTGGATAATGATGGACTACAAGAGATATATCGTGATACTTTGAAAGCTTTTTATGGTGTGATGAAGAGTATGGACGGGGATATCAAATTTGCTTTCTTAACAGGGGTAACTAAGTTTGGGAAAGTGAGTGTGTTCAGCGATCTGAATAATTTAGACGATATTTCGATGAAAGGACCTTTTGCTTCTATTTGTGGTATTACAGAAGAGGAATTGCACGAATATTTTGATGAAGATATTAAAGCTCTTGCCTCATCTCTTTCTTTAACAAATGAAGAAGTCTATGCAGAATTAAAAGGATGTTATGACGGTTATCATTTTGTGCCGAATGGTCCCAGTATGTATAATCCTCTCAGTTTGCTTAATACCTTTAAGTATTTGCAGTTTGGTAGCTACTGGTTTGAAACAGGTACACCAACCTATCTGGTAAAATTGTTAAAACACTCTCATTATGACTTGTATAACATGGCGCATACGGAAACGGATGCCGATGTTTTGAATAGCATTGACTCCACATCTGTTAATCCAATACCTGTGATTTATCAGAGTGGATATTTGACAATCAAAGGATATGATCGTGAATTTGGTATTTATCGTCTGGGATTTCCTAATCGTGAAGTGGAGGAGGGCTTTATGAAATATCTGCTTCCTTTCTATGCCAATACGGATAAAGTAGATTCTTCTTTCCATATTCAGAAGTTTGTTCGTGAGATACGTTCCGGCGATTATGATTCCTTCTTCTGCCATCTGCAAAGTTTTTTTGCCGATACTCCTTATGAGTTGGTTCGTGATTTGGAGTTACACTATCAGAATGTCCTGTTTATTGTGTTCAAATTGATTGGTTTCTATGTAAAAGCAGAATACCATACTTCGGAAGGCCGTATTGATTGGGTTTTGCAAACGGATCGTTTTATTTACTTGATGGAATTCAAATTGAATGGAACAGCAGACGAGGCTTTACGCCAGATCAATGAAAAAGGCTATGCACTTCCTTTTGCTTCCGATCCCCGTAAATTAATCAAGATAGGAGTGAATTTTAGTGCAAAGACTCGCAATATAGAGGAGTGGAAAGTAGAGTAATGATTAATAATATAGTTGAAATCAATTTCTAGTGGATACTAGCATTACTTTTTGTCAATGAAAATACTTGGTGCTCTTTAACATTTCAGGAGAAGAATGTTGTTCTCGTTGAGTAGGAAGAGCAAGTACAAGTCGAAGCGATGATACTAATTCTTTACATGTAATGATACGATTAAATTGTAAAATGTATAAATTGAAAAAATGTTATTCATGAACTTTTAATTTTCAATTATTATATAGTATATTTGTTACCATAAATATTAATTGCTATACAGCCATGAAATCGAAATTTGAGAAACTTTTGAAAGGTATTTTTTTGACATCTATTGCATCCTTAGTTTCATCCAATGATGCTAATGCTATATCTTATGATCTTTCTAAAATAAGTAAAGATAATAATGATAATATTGAGCAAGGAAAGAAAAATGATCTTTCCCAAAAATATGTACTTAAAATTCATAATGATAATTCATATCTAATTGCAGGGCATAGAAGTCACCGTTCACATTCTTCACATAGATCTCATTCTTCACATAGATCAAGTAGTTATGGAAGTTATGGCGGTTCTTCTTCTTCAAGTTCTAGTTCTTCAACATATAAAACCAATACAACTACTTATTCAAAAACAACTTACTCACTGGGAGAAAGAACCCTTGTTAGTGGTGTTTCGGGTAAGGATGTAGCTGAGTTAGCGAATAAATTACTTAAAATAAGATACATTACAGAATCCGATATAGAAAAAAATTATTCAGGGGATGTCGTATATTCTACCAATTTGGAAAATGCAATCAAAAAGTTTCAGAATGATCATAATCAGGTTGTAGACGGTATTGTTGGTAAAAAAACAATTGAAACAATTAATAAGCGTATAGAACAAATAAATGATGAAACTGTAAATGTAAACTCTCGTAAATACAATTTAGGGGATCGCGTACTTAAAAAACAGATGCAGGGATACGATGTGACACAACTCAAGAATATTCTAATAGACAAAGGATATTTATCAGGAAATCTAATAAAAGGAAATTCTATCTTTGATGAAGAAACTGAAAAAGCTGTAATTAACTTTCAAAAAGCAATAGGAATAGATGCAGATGGCATTGTAGAAACTCAAACTGTTTATTTTTTGAAAAAATAATTATCGATTATGGTTAAAGCTGAAGTAAAATCTGAAAATAAGTTTTGTTTTACAATTGACACAAATATCTTTAGTGAATGTGTAATAACAAAAGCGTTGTATTGGTACGCAGACTCCTTTATTATTTACTGGGATAAAGTAAGTGACAGTATATACGAAATAACTCTTGAACCCAAATCCTCTGTAAAAACTTCTTACACGTTTGAACAGCTAACTAGTAAGTTCAATCAAGACTTAATAGATTACAAAAATAGAGATTTGATTATACATGAAACTAAAGACATTCGTAACATCTTATATGTAAAAGCTTTCGCTAACAATGATGATTTTGAGGATTTTAATATAGTATTAGAATGAAAAATCGCTATTGTTTATTACCATTTCAATTTGAAAAAATTGGAGAACAAGAATTACTAGTCAATGAGTTGGGGGATTTTATATTTGCTCCAATAGGTACTGTTGAAAGAATAATCAATCGTCAACTCAATAAACAAGAAGATATATACAAAGACTTAATTGTTAACTTTTTTATATCAGAACACCCCATACCTGAATTAATAGATAATATGGCGACAAGGCTGAGGACTAAAAAAGCCTTTCTCGATTCATTCACATCATTACATATTTTTGTTTTGACCTTGAGATGTAATCAAAATTGTATTTATTGTCAAGCATCTAGTAAAGAGAGTAGTGAGACTAAATATGATATGAGTGAAGAGTGTCTATTTAAAGCCATAGACTTAATGTTTCAAAGTCCATCACACTCTATCACAATGGAATTTCAAGGAGGTGAACCTTCTTTACCTTTTCTTCTACTACAAAAGGCTGTAGAAAGAGCAGTAGAATTAAATGAAAAGTACAAAAAGCAGATAACATATGTTCTATGTACAAACTCTGTAAATTTAACGGAAGAAATATTATGCCTGTGCAAAGAGTATAATATTCTTATTTCAACATCTTTGGATGGTCCAGCCTTTATACACAATCACAACAGAGGAAAAACTGATAGCTATAAGCGTGTAATAGAAGGCATAAGTAAAGCTAGAAATTATTTAGGAACAGATAGAGTCTCTGCATTAATGACCACATCGGAGTTGTCATTAAATTATCCTAAAGAAATTATCGATAATTATTTATCAAATGGTTTTAATAGTATATTTCTTCGTCCTCTAAATCCTTATGGCTTAGCTCTAAATAATACAAGTTGGGATTTGTATTTTGAGAATTTTGTAACCTTTTATAAATTGGCATTAAACTATATTATTGATATCAATATCCGAGGAGACTTTTTTGTAGAAGAGTTTACGGCTATATTATTGCGTAAGATGCTTACTCCCTTTACAACTGGATTTGTTGATTTGCAATCTCCTGCTGGTATAATAAATAGTGTTGTTGTTTATAATTATGATGGTTATGTCTATGCATCTGACGAATCAAGGATGTTAGCAGAGTATCATGATTATACATTCAGGCTAGGACATGTTACAGATAAGTATGAAAATCTATTTTATGGAAAAAAAGCTCAACAAATAGCCTTAATCGCGGGAACTGAGTTTATTGCAGGATGTGCTGATTGTGCTTTTCAATCTTATTGTGGTGCTGACCCAGTACGAAATTATTCTACCCAAAATGATATGTATGGCTTTCGTCCTACTTCCTCATTTTGTAAAAAGCATAAAACTATTATCACCTATCTGTTTTATTTGATTCAGAATGAGTATGATAGGGTTATGCCGATATTCAAACAATGGATTAATAAAAATGAAAATGGATTTTGATATAAATTCCAACGACAACTCATTATTTGTTACTTCTCAATGTAACAACAGGTGTTTAATGTGCGCACAGCCGCCATTGAATAGGGATGATATAGATTTCTTTTTTGAAAGGAATATAAGACTTATAGATAATGCTCCTAATGGTCTAACAGATATTGGAATCACTGGTGGGGAACCTACTTTACTACAAGAAAAATTAGTACATCTAATTAAATACATAGAACTTCGTTATCCAGATAGTTTGATACATATACTGACTAATGGAAGAGCATTCTCGGATATTCAATATACTAGAATGTTTGTTGAATTTTCTAATCTTTTGTTTGGTATTCCATTGCATTCAGATTTTTCGATAGAACATGATGCGATAACTCAAGTAAAAGATTCATATATAGAAACAATGAAGGGGTTATACAACCTTGCAAATATTGGAGCAGATATAGAACTACGAGTTGTTATCAATAAAATGAATTATCGAAGACTCCCACAACTGTCTGAATTTATTTGGAGAAATTTACCATTCGTCGCATCTATATCATTTATGGGATTGGAAGATACAGGATATTCTATTAAAAATCATAATAAAATTTGGATTGATCCGATTGATTATTTGGTGGAGATTGAAAAAGCAGTCATAAATTTAGCAGAGTGGAACCTGGATGTTTCTATTTTTAACATACCACTCTGCTTACTAAAGCCATCACTATACAAATTTGCAAAGAAATCTATTTCCGATTGGAAAGTAACTTATATAGATACATGCTCAACTTGTTCAAAGAAAAATGAGTGCTGCGGCCTTTTTTCAACATCAAAGATGCAAAGCCCTAATATCAAACCTATACTAATTTAGTATAGAGAATTTCTTATCTATTGTTTGAAGAATCAGAATTAGAATTTATATCCTTTTGACATTCTGTTAATTCATATACTCTTTCTTTGCTATATATAAAGGTAAAGGACAGTTCAAAAGCATTTATCCCCTCAATCCGAAGTTTAATAATGACGGATTGAGGGAATTTTCTTTTTGGTGCTGACATTTAGATAGTTGCAAATACAATCATTGCAATGTTTTAGAGTAGATGACAGAGATAGGACAAAACCAGCAGCAATCTGTTACAAGAAAATAAACTGTCCGGAAATACCTTCCAGCTTTCTGAAAGGTGTATTACCCCGTTTTATGCGATAATCACGAAGTAAATTTCCTAATATTTTGTAATGTTAAAAATTTCATTGTAATGATTAGTCCAGTTCATTGTGATAAGTGCATGGAGTCATTGTGATGACTTCCACAAGGTATTGTGATGATTGGGAAGAATCATTGTGATGAATCTGTGTAAGGGTAGGAATGAAGGTCGGAAATGAGGGTGGGAATAGGACTTTTCTTTCTGAAACATGCTTTTTTAGAGATAGTGCCGTTAGCTAAAACAGCGAAAATCGAACAATCTGCAAGCCCTGAATGTTTATCTTTATCTTTTTGATTAATAACGATAAAGAAGGAATAAGTTATGAGAAATAAAGATTTTTGCAGGCTGATGCTTGAGCAGGAAAAGCAGAAGCGTAGTAATGGGGATGAAAGCACGGCCGATTTGTATCGTGCTACCCGAAATCATTTTGCAGCATTCATTCGTGAGAGAGGAAAGAACGGGTTGCTGGGAGATGTGACGCAGGATGTTGTGCAGGAGTTTTTCTTGTACTTGAAGGGAAAGAAATTGCGTGTGAATTCGGTGAATAGTTATATTAGTAATCTACGGGCGATGTACAACCGTGCTTGCCGGGGGTGGAAAGGGCGACCTGAGGAACGGCCGTTCGAGGGGATGCAGTTGCAACGGGAGGAGACTGTTAAACGGGCGGTTCCGGTGGAAGTGATTAAGCAGATGGCTGCACTTGATCTGGAAGAAGAACCGGAGAAAAAGCTGGCGGTGGATATGGCCCTGTTTTCTTTTTTGGCTTGCGGTATGCCTTTTGCGGATATCGTTCGTCTAGGAGGGGAGAACCTGGTTGAAGAAGGAAAAGTGTTGTCGTATCGCCGGCAAAAAACAGGTGCACTGATCGAGATGGAAGTTTCGGAGCCTATGCAGTTACTGATTAATCGTTACAGGCGGGCGGATTCCAAATATCTTTTTCCTGTGTTACAGGAGGGAGCTACGCATGAACAGTATAAACAATGTCTGGCACAGGAAAATCAATATCTGGCAGATGTGCAGGTCTTATTGGGTTTATCTGCAAAGTTGACGACCTATGTTTTTCGCCATAGCTGGGCATCTGCGGCTTATCATCTGGGGATACCGATCGCTATCATCAGCCAAGCCCTGGGGCATTCTTCCGAGAAAATGACACGCATTTACTTGTCTGCTTTTGATGCAGGTAAGGTAGGAGAAGCAAATAAAAGGGTTTCTGAAGGTGTGAAGGAACTGATGGCTGCATAAATTATCCTTATTTATATAATAAGGTAATTTCCTCTCTTTTTGTTTCATATCCAAGCCTTTACAACTTGTGGATTTCGCAAAAGAGTTTGAATGCTCTGCAAACATAGGAAGAATCTTATGGAAAAACAAAGCTTTTGGGTAAAATCCTAAAAAAAACATATAGAATTTGTATTAATTAACCCAGTTCCCTGCTTGTGACCTTTAAATCATAATTTTCAAAGAATAAGACATAAGGCGGGTGAAGACTGCTGTCTTATTAATATCCGTTTGAAAAAAACTGTTCTCATTTTTACATGTTTTTACTCCACAAAATATTGAAATAAGACATCAATCCAAAATATCCCAGGGGCAAAATTCATTAAATCCCCCTCAAAACCGAGGTGCTTTTTATCTTTTCCCCTTATTATATAAATAAGGGGGCACCTTAGAAGTAAATCGGAAAATCAAAGACTGGTATTGATATAATATTATGTATAGGATAAAAGGATCACAAAGAAAAGCGTTCTGCCTGTTGTTATTTTTCAGCCTGGTTTGGCGGGAAGTGACTGCGCAGACAACGACCTATCATAAGGCGGAATCTTTTTTATTCTCTTTCAAAGAAAACTGCGACCTGTTCCTGGCTGATTACGGCGATAACGCTTACCAATTAGAGCGTATGGGGCAACTTCTGGATGCCTCCCGCAACCGTCTGCTGAAAGGAGACAGCCACCTCTTGATCGTTTCACATGTGGATGCTTATGGCTATGAAGAGGATGCAGTGGTGAACGAAGCTTCGCTGCGTGCCAGTCGTATCCGTGTCTATCTGAAAAACCGTTTCGATATCCCTCATGATTGTGTCGCTTTTTACATCGACCGTAGCGGCAGCTATCGCGATCAGATACATATATATAATGTATACCGTCCGCTTCCGTGGTTTGCCAACACCTCGATCTATTACAGTGAGAGCCGTTATCCGATAGCCGTAAAGGCAGCTATCGGTGAGTACGGCGCAATCCCTTATGTGGATTTGTACCGTCGTGGAGAAGCTGGTGGTTACGACCGCGAAGTCTATCGTATCGACGATCCTCTTTTCGACCGTACGGAATTGGAAGATTACCGGCTGGCATCGGTGACGGATACAGTACGCTATAGTAAATGGAAAGAAGAACAGGACGTTGCTTTAGCCACCACTGTAACAACCAGGGAAACAGTGCGGAGGGTAACAAAGCATAAAGAGACAATCGGAAAAACGGTTGCTTCTGCAGAAACCGGATTACAAGCAGAAATTAAAGAACAGAAGGAGAAAGGAGGTAAAAGACAGCTAACCGGGTCTGTAAGGATAGAAGAAATGTCTATGGAACAAAACCCTGTATATCTGGTCGGCGGGCCTGTCGATGGGGTATCGTTTCTCCCTGGCCGGAGGTTTGGGGATGGGGCTGAGTGTACGTGCCGGTTACCGTTCGGTCTTCGATGGGAAGAAATACCGTTATGACGCGCCGGATGACCGGAATTATTTGGAAACCCGTTTTGCCTCGACGGGATTTATGCTGGGACTTCGGATCAGTTTGTCGTACCGTTTTCAAATCAGATAGGAAGATGGAAAGGAATAAAAGAAATAAGAAATATCGTATAAAGCAACTGGTGGGTTGGATGATATATGCCGTATGGATTGTGGCGGTCTTATCCTGCGCATACCGTATGACGGACGAGGATTGGGAGAAGAACGGAAAAGTACGTTTACTGCTTCGTCGCCCTGACAGTGGTTGCCCGGAGAATACGACGTGGTATTTCTATCCGGAAGGTTTGGATAGTCCGATTATCCGTACGGGGGACGTTTCGGGGTATGAAGGTACGTTGCCTTCGGGTTGTTACCGGGTAGCTGTCTGTAACAGGGGGTGTACGGGGGGCACGCTTGAAATGGAGAAGGGTTATAAGGAAGCCTGCGGAAGGGCTCAGCGGCTTTCTTCCCTGAAATCTTCATCGGTGCAGATAGCCTGCCCAGGTAACCTTTACGGGGCGGGTTTAGACCTGATCGAGGTGGGTGGCAGAGAAGTCGTGGCAAAGGAATTGTCTGTGGTGAATCTTGTACGTACATTGGAAATGAATATAAAAGTCACAGGAAGGGATCAGGATGATGTCGTTCCGGCGGTCTTGTCGGGAAGGTTGACCGGTGTTTCGTCACGGGTTCATATACCTTCCGGCAAGCCGCTATTCGATACGCGGGCCTTTATGACGTTCGAGCCGGAAGAGACCGGACCTGGCATTTATACATCAACCTTGAACCTGTTTGGATTGTCTTCGGGTGAGGAAAGCTGTGAAATGGTCGACCTGATCCTAACGATGACACTGGCAGACGGAAAGGAAATCACTTCATCCACGGATATAACGAATGAGGTGAAAGAGGCATTCGCTGTCGGAATTACGACACATGTGATACTGGATCTGGTTGTCCGCTATGATGAAATGTCCGGTTTGACGATCACGCTGAAGGAGTGGAAACTGGGTAACGGCGGTTCGGGTGTGGTTACTCCTTGAAACGAAATGAAAACGATAGTAATAATAACGATAAAACACTGGTATAATATGGAAAGATGGAAATTATTTATTATGAGTCTGTCGGTGGCTATTCTGGTAGGAGGTTGCACCGACATGGAAGAGCCGGTGACGGATGGAGCGGCTAAAGTAATAGAGGTGAATGCCGGAATAGCTGAGGCTACCCGTGCGGTGATCGGCGGTGGTTATACGAATGACCTGGAAGTATCGTTTGCCCGTTTGGATAACCCCGGTGCAACGGGTGCTGCGTGGACCTCTATCGACGCAGTCCGTACAGGTGGTACGGGTAATATGGCGCTGACTTTTGAGCCGGAACAAATCTATCTGGCGGAAGAGAGAGAGTCTGTCCTGATTGGTTATTATCCCCGCAAGGAACCGAGCGGAACCGTCAACCCCACCAGTGTCACTTACACTATAACGGGCGACGAGGACATCATGGTGACAGGTGTGCAGACCGGTTCGCTGGTCGATAAGTTCGAGACTTTTACTTTCAGCCACCTGCTAACCCAGTTGCAGTTCAAGTGTGTTGGTTCAGCTGGTGCGATCAGCAGATGGACGGCGGTCGCTTCCATTAAAGTAAAAAATGTAGCCACGGGATTGAAGCTATCGCTGGATAAAACAAGCGGAGCTAAACTAACGGTCACGGGTACGGCCGACCAGACACTGACAGTTAAGAACTGTCCTTCTATGATCTCTGCTTTAGATGCCGAAACTCCGCCAACCGGTTATCTGCTGCTTTACCCGACGGCCAATATGGGAACGGAGAGTCTGCCTGTCTCTCTGGAAGTGAAAGGAACATATGATGGGAATGCGAAAACCCTGAATGTCACAGTCTCGAATATCGGTGAAGGAGTGAAAGCAGGCTATCCGCATCTGATCACGCTCACCTTTACGGAGGACGGTAAAATAGCGGTAGAATCCGGTATCGCCCCGTGGCTGCCGGGAAACGGCGGCAGTACAATAGTAACCCCCCGAGAATAACCATAGAGTCATGAACAACTTCATAGTAGCAGCATTCATATCCATCGCCATCCTTTGGGACCTTGCCGCCTGTTCGGACAGCAATCCTATACCGCCTCCGCTTCCGGAAACGGTAGTTTGCCTGGAAGGTGCGATCGGAGCGTCGACGCGCGGGATAATCGGCTCGGGCTATGAACAGGATCTGAAGGTTAGCTTTGCCCGTCAGGATGAATCGGCGGTTTCAATGGGTGCATACAGTGGGTGGGCTGTACACGAGGCTGTGCGTCAGGGTGGAAGGGGGAACCGCCCGATTGTATTTGCCCAGTCGCAGTCGTACCCGGCGGATGACCGTCATATCCGCCTGCACGGTTATTATCCGGCGAAGGGGGAGCCGACAACCGATGCAGGAACGGGCAAAGTAACCTTCTGCATAGACGGAACGACGGATATCATGGCAACGGGAATCCTCGAGGGAAACGGCTATGTTCCGGTGACGACCTGTACGTTCCGTCATTTGCTGACTCAGGTCCGCTTGGTCTGTTATAATGACCGAGCCGATGCATGGGGAACGATACAAACGATCGAAGCGGCAGATGTACATACCCTTCAGGAACTGGATTTGTCAGCGGAAACGCCCCGTCTGACGGATATATCCGTGGCGGAAGATATAAAGACCCTCCCGGTGCAGGATATTGCCGGTCTGCTAATCCCTCAGGTAGCGTCCGACGGATCGCCTCCTGAGGCACAAGGCTGTCTCCTTCTTCCGGCATTCCCGGTGGACGGGACAGCGGCTCATCTGCTCCATCTTCGGATTACGACAACGAAAGACGGCAATGGCAACCAGAAAGAAACCCTCTCCGATGTTTTCATCCGGATAGAGGGCGGTTTTCAAACCGGTAAAAGCCATATCGTCTCGCTCTTTTTCTCCGGAGCAGCCAACATACAAACCACGCATGTCAGTGTGGAAGCGTGGATGGAGGATGAACAAGGGGAGATGCCGATATGATAAAATACGAATGAATAAACAGGAAATAAAACTTTTAAAACGAATGAAAATGAAAACGATCACGACAAAGTGGGTCATGCTGATAGCCCTTGTGACAGCGGTAAGCTGCTCGGAAACAGAGACAGGAATAGAGCCGGAACCGGGTGGCGGTGACGGCCAGGTGGCACTGGGTATCAACCCGAACCTGAAAGTGGAAGCCGGAACGAGGACGGCAACGAAATCGGTGGTGAGCGGCAGTGCGATTACCTATACGGATTATAACACAGCTCCCGGTCTGGGAGTAGTGGTGACCAACTCGGATGCAACTGACTGGTATTCTTCCGATGCATCGAGTTCCGGCTATACCGGCCCTCATGTATGGTATATGGGAGATGCAAAAGGTGAGAACTGGATTTCGATTACCGAGAAAGGTCTTAGCTATGACCCCAAGAATGAAAAGCCTTATTATCTGAAAGAAACGGTAGGTAAGGTATATGCTTATTATCCGTATGATGTAAATGCACTGAGTAGCCTGCTAAGTATAAGCAATGAATCCGATCTTAAAATCCCGATCACAGTTATTGCTAGCGGAGAGATGGATGCTTCGGCAAATAATGCGAAGAAAATCTGGAATGCCACTTCATGGTCAGTTAACAAAAACAAGGGGGTAAGCCTGTCTTTAACAACCGAAAAAGACTACCTGTATTTTGATGGGACGGAGGGTGGCCGGAATGTAAACAACGGCCGTGCCAAAGGGCAGATACCTTTCGATCCGGAGAGTGGCCCGAATAATACCGATGCGAATAACCCCGGCTACCTGATCAACCTGGCCATGAAGCATGCCATGGCGATGGTATCTTTCCGTGTGTACGATGGTGGCAACTTGAGTGATAATGATGTGAATTTTACGAAGTTTGAAATCAAGAACCATCAAAACAGCTCCAATCTTTTTAAAACCGGAACCGGCAAGATGGCGTTGGCAGATGGCGCAATAAGCGATAATTCAACCACCGGAGCACTTAGCCGTACAATTACGAATTACGTCCTGATGAAGCAGATCAAGGAGGGAGAACAAAGCGACAAAGTATTTATCGGAGATAAAACTACGACCGGACAGGCCGTATCTAAAAAAGTCAGTGCAATCGTCTATCCGATAGCTGGTTTTGGCGATAATGAAATCGATGTAGTGATAACCCTCCAGGAGGGTGGTAATACGCCTGTCGAATATACGGTTACTCTGCCGGCTCATGAATGGACGGCGGGTTCCAACTGCATCGATACGTTCTCTGCCGGCCGTAATAAGTTGACAGTGATGGATGTAACTGTGGAAGACTGGGTGGAAGACGAACAACCGGATATTTCATTGTAATACATTAATAATAAAAAAGACAAATCCCATGAAACCATTCTTATACCGATTAGTACCTGTGTTTTTGTTACTGTGTACTGCGTGTACAGAGGCAGAGATCGTTTTGCCGGGGTCTGGTGGCGACGATCCGGAAGAGGGTGTTCCTTTTCGAGTGAAGAATCTGGGCATGTGGATGGAGGTAGAGTCGAGAAGTGTCGTAACGGGCGGCCCCGGGGAAACGAATAGGAACCCGAACCCGCTGACCGGGATAGGCATTTGCGTGACGAAACAGAATAGTAGTGGTACGGAGATTT
This sequence comes from Parabacteroides caeci, assembly GCF_023656795.1. Taxonomy (NCBI): domain Bacteria; kingdom Pseudomonadati; phylum Bacteroidota; class Bacteroidia; order Bacteroidales; family Tannerellaceae; genus Parabacteroides; species Parabacteroides caeci. Next base: position 8,211 of record NZ_JAMOKT010000079.1, on the reverse strand, counting down.
TATACAACAACGCTGTCGGTAGCCAGCAGTTCGTATACAATCCGGCAGGGAGTCCTCCTCTCTGGGAACTGGCAGAAGGAGAGGAAACGCTTCTTTTGTATTCGGAGAAAGGGACAGTTTATGGCTATGCTCCGGCAGAAAAGAGTGTTTCGCTCGCAGGCATTCCGAAAGCTCTTTTAATGAATGGTGTAAAGGTGTTGGACGAGCAGAAGTTCTACTTTTCTGACGGTAACGCAACGGTAGATGCAGCAACGGATGTGCAATGGGAAACCGACCAGGAGGATTACCTTTATTGCACGGCTGCGGATCAGGTAGATCGTTGGCATCCGGAGGTTTCTTTGACGATGAATCATGCATTGGCAAAAGTGAGTTTCCGTGTACTGGAAGTTAATGCAGGTTCTTCTTTTGCCGGTTGTCGGGTGGCTAAAATCGTATTGAAAAGTAACGGAGGATTCAAAAAGTCTGCTGCCGCCCAATTGAGTCTGGTAACGGGTGAAACAACCGGAACAATAACGCCTGTCGATCTGCTGCAATTTACGGCTGGAGGTGATAAACGCGTGGTAGGAACCAGTACAGACGTAGCGTCGGAAGTCCCGGTACAGGCTTTTGGTCTGGTTATTCCTGTCAGCAATGTAGGTATCTCTCTGGAGCTGACACTCGATGACGGTCGTACGTTTAATATGGTTCCGGGAGCCGACAGTGACGTTCTCGGAACATTTACCGCCAGTTGGGAAAAAGGATACAACTACATCTATAATATCCGTATGTCGCCGCAAGGGATCGAGATAGCAGATGTGAAAGTGGCCGGTTGGAACGATGGCGGTTCAGTGGATATTCCTGTCGAATAATAAATGAGAAAATGAAACGGATGTTGACACGATTATTTTTGCCAGAACTCTTGTTGGCCGGACTGCTTACAGGATGTGCCTGCGGTATGGTAGAAGATATTGTACCGGAGGAAGCCCGGTTGGTAGAGGTCGGATTCGTTAAACCCGACCTGGGGATACCCGCTGTGCTGACGCGTGCAGAAGACACAGAAGTGCCGGCTCCGACTCCGTTGCCGGAAGGTTCAACTATACGGATTGTTGCTTATTACAGGAGTAGCATAGGGGTAGAGGCTTCTCCCGTTCCGTTTTCTACGACGACTCCCACCGTTGAAGCTACCTATAAGGTCATGGCCGACGGTTTGTTGGCACTTTGTTCGGTAGACGATACGGGAAAACCGGTCGATGGCAAAGCCGAAGGCATGGTTGTCAGGGGAGGAGTGTATGATTTTTATGCTGTTTCTCCGGCAAGGAAACTGACAAAAAGTGTTGATGGGACGTATAAGATAACAGATATTCCTCATAAAGAGGATGTAATGACATCTTTTGTCCGTGGCGTAACTATATCGGCAAGTTCGCGTCTGGTAACTTTGGCGACTTTCAGTCGTAAATGTGCATTAGTAGTATTCAATGTAGCTCCATCCAAAGAGAATGTGATCCCTTTCACCCGACTGTATGCAACCGGGTTGACCATAAGTAAAATATCCTCGTCCGGTGCAGCTCTTATAGTAGGTGAAGATACCGGTATTCCATGCACCGGTGGCGAAGCCGGAGATAAAACGGAAGTGGTATTTGCTTCGGAAGAATTTGAACCCGTGGAGCCTGATGCCGATAATCTGGGTTTGAACAAGACAAAAGGAATACTTCTTCCTAAAAATACGGAACCTTTTGATGTGGAGATCGAAGTACAGAGGGATGATAAAACGGCGACGTTGAAAGCAACGATCGATAAAAATATATCTTTCGATGAAGGTAAACGATATGTTTTCACCCTGGAGATGAAGAACAACGAAAGCTCCCTGTTCATGACAGTACTGGATTGGAAGGAGACAATCTTCTTTACAGATGCGAATGTAGGAGCTCCGGACGAACCCTATCCTGACCCGGATATCAATGAAGGAATAGGAACTTCGTTTGTTGTGGCAAGCTGGAAAGAAATTGTGTGGACTGATGGGGAAGTTGGCGGTGGTCAATAATTGCGGATATAAAATGACAATAGAATAAAACAGGATATAATGAAACAAATGAGTGAAATAAGGTACAAACATTGGATTCGCCTGTTTGGCTGTTTGGTTTTACTTTGGATAGTCGGTTGTACACAGGCAGACGTGGATGATGATATTCCTTTGCCTACGCTGAAAAAAGTGGATGCCGGTTTTAATCTGAATGTCCTGGCAAACCATATACCGGTAACCCGCAGCATACTGTTTACTGCCGATGGCACTATGGAATCGGATTCGATCGGTACTCGTGCAGCTACTCCGCTGGAAGAGGCACAGGAAAGTAAGATTGCCAGTGTCTGGGTGGGGCAATATGTTGGCGGTAAGCTTTTGTATGCTAAATATATTTCTTCATTAACAGGCAATACACTTAATATTAAATTGAAACATGATAGAGAAGGTTCAGAATCTCATGTGTGGTTCGTTACTAATATGGGTGACCAGGGAGAGATAGCAACCGAAACTGCCTTGAAAAAGTTGCTGTTGACGTATGTTTCGACCGAAACCGGATTACCCCAAAGTAATCTGTGTGGAATGACAGGGATGTGGAGCGGGATAGTACAAGAAGGGGGAGTAAAGGATATCAGGGTGAATTTATCCCGTATGGTGGCTAAGATATCGTTTACTTATTCGATCGCCGGAGAGGGGTTTACTTTTACTCCTAATACTGTGACATTGAACTCGGTTCCGCAGAAAATGCAGGTTGATGTGCCTGAAAACCAGTTGGTAGGTATGACATATACAGATTATACCGGAATAGCGGATAGAGGCGGTGCTACCATGTATTGGTATCTACCGGAGAATATGGCGGGTATTGTCAGTGATGGGAACGCAATCGACTCAGAAAAAAAGAAGATCGGTATGGGGGTGACAAATGCTACTTATATCGAATTGACGGGTACGGCTGTGCAGGGGGGAGTGACATATAACAATGTTGTATTCCGTTTTTATCCGGGTGATGGAATGAATAATTACAATATCGAGCGTAATTACCATTATGTAATGAAGGTGACGTTGGTCGGTATAGATATTTCCGATGAACGTATTACGGTAAATGAGATACCGCCAATAGAGGTCGATCCGGGAAAGATGCCGGCAGAGAAGGGGGGGATAAAAGAGGTGCAGATCACCGCCCGTCCGGGGCAGGCGTGGTCTTTCGATTTGGAAGAATGGTTGTTGGCAATGATAGGAGGTGTGGCTGCCGGAACTGGGGTAACAGTAAGCCATCAGGGGCCTGCTATGGTTACTTTCCAGTCGGTGTCTGCGAATCCGAAAGCCGAAGACAGGAGTGTGACTTTTTCTGTAAATGTGAACGGAGAGAATCAGGAGATAACCATTACGCAGGAAGGATCCGCCTTGTCTAAAGGGAGTGATGTTATCTCTTTAGGCGCGGCAGAGGGTTCGGAAGGGGCTTCTTCCTTTACTACTACAAAAGGTTTACCATGGCTGGCTGCCTTAAGCGGGGAGGATTGGTGGAGTTGGGCAGACGATAATCCGGCTTTTTCAGGAGATGAAGCATTCGGAAGTGAGCAGGCATTGAAAATAAAAGCGATAGCCAGTAACCCCTTGGCTTCGGAACGGAGTGGAAAGATAACAGTGAGTGCCGGTGCATCGATAGCTGAGATAGGCTATACTGGCTTGAAAGAGGAAATAGTGGTAAAGCAAGTAGGTTCCAAGGTAGAAGGTTCGAGCATGGAAGTAAATCCGGAAGCAGCTAATAATCAAACATCGTCGTTTGTTGCTACATCCGGCTTGGACTGGGTGGCAAAGGTAACGGAAGGTGACTGGATTACATTGGTTGGTGCGACCTCAGGTTCTCAAACAACGGGAAAAGCACAGAATGTGACTTTTAATATCGCTGTCAATCCCTCTTCTTCTGCGCGAAGCGGCGAGATAGTTGTTCGTGCCGGGGATGAAATCGGCGGACCAACCGGAACAATTAAGGTGAATCAGAAAGCCTCTGCACTGACAGTTTCTGCCAGTCCCACAACGTTGGCTGCAACAAAGGACGCTGCCGGAACACTCTCTTTTAAAGGAACTTCGGGATTATCTTTTTCTGTTACCAAGCCTGATTGGCTGACCCTGACCGGTACTATTCCGGAAACTACGAATGGAAATGACCAGAATCTGGGATATAAAACAAGCGAGGTGAATCTCAATAGCACAGACATTTTGGGCGATATAACAGTGACAGCAGGGAATATAGAAAAGAAAGTGGCAGTTAAACAATCGGGCTCCACATTTACGGTGTCTGAAACAGAACTGTCTTTAGAAAGGACTGCGACTTCTGGTAATGTAAAAGTAAAGGGAACCAACGGTCTACCCTGGACAGTCAGTCCGGCTGGCGGAATAAACGGTATCACTCCCTCGATCGACTCTTCTATCGCAAACGGTTCAGAGCTGATTTTAACATTTAATGCAACTGAAAATACGGGGAGTGTCCGTTCTGCAACATTTACTATTGCTGTAACCAATGGTGATCATTCAAAAACAGTAAAGGTTAATCAAGCAGCCGGTGGTGTTTCTGTAACAATTGATCCGAATTTGTTGGCCAGATATAAAGCAGCGTGTAGAAATACAACGCAATATCCTCCATTTAATTATGATGGTAATATTCTACTTCCGGATGGTTGTAGTTATGATGAAGGGGTAATGACCGGTTTTTATACTATACAGGTTCAAAAAGGACAAAAAGCGGAAGGTGCAACTTATGAAAATATGCAGACGTATTGCGCCAATCTGGATGAAGAAAATCTATCAGGGTGGCGTATTCCCACAGAAATAGAGTTATATGCTATATATGTAAATAAAGATATAGTCGTAAATTCAGTTTCTGATGTTAAACCATTCATTGAAGAGAGTGTTCTTGGTTACTGGAGTAGTACAGTTTGGTCTGGTGATAATACTCGTCGATGCAGGATTTATTTCGGCAATGGTGGTTTTGATTATGGTCCAATAACCTATAATGGTCGATATATTCGCTGTGTCCGAAACCTCTGAAATCATACCAGGTAAAGTTACAATGTAAGAGCATAGATATAATTTATCAAGAATCTAAAATAACATATTATGAACAAAGCAGATTTAGTAAACGAATTAGCAGAGAAAATGGGTATTTCGCAGAATCAATCCCGTAAGTTTATCAATACTTTTCAGGCAATACTGACAGAGAGGGTAAAAGAGGATGAAATAATACTTCAGGGTTTCGGCACTTTCAAGGCCTGGGAACAGGCTGAACGTACAGGCCGCAACCCCCGTACCGGTATTTCCTGTAAGATACCGGCCCGTAGGAGTGTGAAGTTTAAACCTGGGAAGTTTTTGCTTAGAGATTTGAACCTATCCAAATAGAGAGCAAAAGGGAGGCACAAGTGTTGACCATATAAAAATAGACTTTGTGTCTCCCTGCTTTTATTTTAGATTTCCCTCAATTATTTATTAATGCCTATTAGATACATCATGAAGAAACAAAACAAATTAGAAGCATTATTCCCAAATGGAAAAGTACCGGAAGTGAACGAGTTTAACCGTAGTCTTGATAAAATGTCGAAGGAAGGTCGTAACCATTTACGTGAAAAGATTTATAAAATTGCATTTACCGTATGGTCAACCTTGCCTAAAAAACACCAGAAGTTTATTGAAGAAGTAATCGTCCATGATCGGCAGTCATACGTTGATTTCATCATTGAAAAAACAGTGATGACCTGTCTCCGTTGCCCCCTTCGGTTTCCCGTCTTGTTTATCCGGATGCTCCATTTAACGGAAGTAGTAGAGCGTACTGCACAAACTTCAATAAATCATTTATCAATGTCTGTTCTTATCTGTTTCCAAATTTGCGGCAAGATCGGCACGCTTGCCGGACATATTAGTAAAGGGGGGATTACTAGTAGGGAGGTGTTGGTGTTGGCGGGGAAGGTGAGGGTGGGGGATTATTGCGGGGACTTGAATTAATAGTATTTTTCAATTCTACCGAATCTTGTTATTATTTTATTTTCTGATTCAATAGCAAAGTTAAGCCCCGAAACCTAATTTGAGTTTCGAGGCTGATTGTGTCAGCAAGGGTGGATAATCTAATGGTTCTTAGTTCTCTTCAAACGTAGATTCTTCCTCTATGGCTTTTATTTCATTCAAAAGCAGCGTTTGAAGCTCTTCTTTGGGTAGCAGAAGTTGATATTCAGCGACCCCGATTGGTTTGTTCACATCTTGTAAAGCTATCTCTACATCTAAATGGTCTCTATCAGCACAAAGGATAATACCTATTGATTGGTTTTCATTCTCACCACGTTCTAAGCGATCGAGAAGTGAAAGATACATATTCATTTTGCCGATGTATTCAGGTTTGAAGCCTCCAATTTTTAGTTCAATAGCTACGAGCGAACGTAATCCCCGATGAAAGAAGAGCATATCTACAAAATACTCCTTGTTGTTATATTCCAAGCGATATTGATTGCCCATAAAGGTAAACCCTCGACCTAATTCCAAAATGAATGACTTGATTTTGGTGACCAACCGTTTCTCCAACTCTAATTCTTTGATGGGCTCTGCTATTCCAAGAAACCCTAAATTATAAGAACTCCTGAATACCTCATTGGCATAATCTGCTTGCGCTTCGGGCAGTGCAATATCAAAGTTATTACTTTTGATTTGCGTTTGCCTGTTGGCATAGGTATTCATCTTTATGGCATTGAGCAACAAATCTTTTTTCCATCCTTTTTGAACTGCTTCTTGAGAATAAAAAAATATTTGCTCCAACGTGAGTTCTTTATCTATAAGTAATATTTATGCCCCCAAGGCAAAACTGCAACGCTGCGTTGCAGTTTTATATCAGCTTGATAATAAAGCTCATAATGCCGTTTCATGTACCATAAATTACGAGGCGACAACCCCATATCTGGAAACTGTTCTTTTAGGTCAATAGACAATCTATTAACTACACCACTACCATATCCACCTTCTAAATTTTTTTCAAAGAGCAACTTACCTATATTCCAATATGCAGAGTTTACAGTCATGTTTACCTGTCGGGCAATAGTGGCGCGAGCAGTCTGAATTTCTGCAACAGCTCGTTGCAGTATTTGAGCGTACTCACTATCGTTTATTGTCGCTATTTCTTTCGTCATGACTTATTCTTTTTTATACCAGTCTATTAGCTCTTTTATTTTAGGAGGAATGCCATCGTACCATTCTTCATCAAGCTCTATAATAGCATTCAAGCCGAACCTTTCGTAGTAGTCTTGTATTTTTCACCAATTGTGAAACTCTAGACACCATGAATAATATTCTTTTTCCATTACTTATAGTATAAACTCTATTTTAATAGTATGCTTTATAAAACCTAACTTTATTAGTCTCTCCTACTAATCGTTTTTATTGATTAATATATTGGAAAACATATCCTTGTTTACTTTTCTCTTCAATAAAGTATGATAAATAATTATAGTTATGCTCGAATTTAAGTATATTGATAAGTTCTCCCGCTGCGTGAGTAAAGCTAGTTTGATTAAATACAATCTTATTTTCACCTTCCTTTTTTACACTTATTATCTTATTTCCAAACTGTATTATAGCTATATTAAAAGGCGGAATAGTTGGGTATGTAATATTTAATGATGCATTTGAATGAATCAACCCCGCAGCTTCCAAAACAAGCATATCTGAAAATGTTATACCAAATTGGTCATATGAGTTTTCATTGTTTACCTTTAGGACTGAATGATTAAAAACAGACATCGATGCTAATTTTTCAAAAAGCTCAGCCTCTTTTTTATCCAAATTACTCAATAACTCTAATGCTCTAATACTCACATTACCAGGATTAGAAACCTCGTTTCCCAATATTTTCGCCCAGATTTCTTTTAACTCATCACTATTAATATCCTGAACTTTATTAAAGAATCTATTTTTCCAATCAAAATCAATAGGAGTATCTGAAACATTTTTTGATAAATATTTAATAGATCTATCCGCTACATCTTCAATATTCATTTGTCTATTTATTTCTTGTAATGCTATGCGTTTTTTTGTTCTTTCAATAATTTCATCGTCGGCATCAGGGCAACCGCACCAAAATTTCTATTAAAATATGTTTTGTGGCATAAATCATTAAAATATTTCAAAAAAAGTTGTGTAATTGGGGAATAAAGGTAATCTTGCAGAAAGAAAAGTCTTAA
>NZ_JAMOKT010000078.1:0-27540 GCF_023656795.1 Parabacteroides caeci | reverse complement strand
TTTACAAGAGCTGTTTAATAAGACTAATTTCAATGATGTCAAAGAACAATTTAATCCCCTTATTCCGGGATTATTTGATTAATTAATAACTCGTCCCGATTTTAACGGGACACTAGTGAGTTGTAATATGAAATTACAAATGCGTCTTATACTGATCTTCGTTTCCTTATCGGTCCTGGGAATATTCTTTTTCCAGGGATATTGGTTATGGAACAGTTATAACATAGAAAAACAACAAATCAGAAGAATTATCAACGAAACACTTCAGCAAGCAATCAATGAAGATCTGACAGACCGGATGGAAAAAATGAAAAACGACACGACACCCGGTGCACCACATGGCCAAGTGGAATTTGGTTTTTTTATGGACAGTACTTCCCACACAGCCTCCCAACAGACACCCCGGAAATATTATTCCCGTACCCGGCTCCAATTATTCAATGAAACTGACAGTACCGTTTTTCAGGCTTATAAACCGGAAAATACTCCCATGATGAGAATGGCATTCAAAGGAATCTGGCAAGCTATTAACGGGATTTCTCCTGTAAACATTGAAAAAACCGACAGCCTATGGTCAAGCTTTCTTCGTGCAGAAGGTATATACAACCGACATTTTATCGACTTTACACTAGGCAATGACACTCTCCTAGCCTCTTCTTTGCCGGATAACCAGAATCCGACCAATTTGCTTGCCACCCAAAAAATAGGCGTTAACAGTGACGATAGTATCGGCATGCAAGGATTTATCATTGCACCCGGAGAGACAGTACTCAAGCGGATGGGGCCACTGTTTCTCGCCTCATTCTTTCTGATTATCATTACGACAGCTTGTTATATCTACCTGATACGAACCATTTTACGCCAGAAAACGATCGCCCAGATAAAAAATGATTTCGTCAACAACATGACCCATGAACTGAAGACTCCGATCACCATTACTTACTCGGCTATCGACGCTTTGCAAACATTCAATTTCGTCGAACAAAAAGAGACACGGGAGGAATATTTCACACTTTGCCGCCAACAATTAAAGCATCTTTCCGGCCTGGTTGAAAAGATACTTAGCATGGCTGTCGACGAGCGCAAAAACTTCCGGCTGCAAAAAGAGACTTTCCGGATAAAACCGGTCATAGATATTCTGGCACAACAGTTTACGCTAAAGACAGATAAACCTGTTTCTTTTCAGATCGTCTGTGAACCTGAGGAACTGACGATATATGCCGATAAACTGCATTTCACCAATGTAATCAGCAATATGCTCGATAATTCAATCAAGTACTCCGGAAAAAGCGTACAAATCTCCATTCAGATAAACCAAATAGAGAAAGGGACTCAAATCGACCTGACAGACAACGGTATAGGCATCCCTACCGTTCAACTAAACCGCATATTCGAACGTTTCTATCGTGTCCCCAAAGGGAATATACATGACGTGAAAGGCTTCGGACTCGGACTCAGCTATGTCAAAGACATCATAGAGCGGCATAACGGGACTATTTCCGTTGAAAGCAAAGAAAAAGAAGGAACTACATTCACTATTATAATACCGGAAAAGAAATGATACATGTATTATTAGCCGAAGACGAAATAGCATTAGCTAAAATAATCAAAGACAGCCTGGAAAGCCGCCGGAAATTCCAAATTACAATTGCGGCAAACGGCAATGAAGCAATGTCTTTATATCACCGTTCAAAACCGGATATCCTGGTATTGGATGTGATGATGCCTCAAATGGATGGATTCACGCTTGCCAAAATGATTCGTCAAACCGACACACGGACACCGATCTTATTCCTTACCGCACGCTCATCGGTCGATGACCTGGTAACCGGTTTTCACCTGGGAGGAAATGACTATCTGAAAAAGCCATTCGATATGGAAGAGCTTATCGTCCGCATCCTTGCCTTATTGAACCGTCCGATAATCATAGAAGAAGAAAAGCGACCGGAGGTTTTCAGCATCGGTCAATATACGTTCGATTATCCCCGTCAGACGTTACAGATAAGCGACCAAACAGAAACATTATCGCATCGGGAAGCCGAGATTCTACGCATGCTTTGCCAACATACGAATGATGTATTGCACCGTAAACCGGTTTTACTGGAGTTATGGGGAGACGATTCCTTTTTCAATGCCCGCAGCATGGATGTTTTTATCACCAAGCTACGTAAAAAATTAAAAGCCGATCCCTCGGTTCAGATTGTGAACATCCGGGGGATCGGCTATAAACTGATCATATAGTAAAATCAAATAAACAATTCAGGTTCGCGGCGTGCGCTGAAGTTTTTATGAAGCATAGCCGTATAGGGGGTATCGAAAGTACGGGCCCCTTCCGGACATTCTTTTACGCAGGCACAGCATTTAATACAAAGCAACGGATCACTGAACATACGATCATCGACAATCGATATCGCTGCAACAGGGCATACATCGATGCAATACTCACATTGTGTACACAAATCCTCATCCGTCACAGGAGCCTGTGGAGTGGAAGGACCTTTTACCTTGTACGGGAAATTTCCTTTTACCTCCAACGGCTGTAAATCCGTCAACGTCGATACGTTATCCAGCTTCTTCAGAATTTCGCTACCGAATTCGGATGCTTTCAACAAATCGTCCTTATCCGGCCGACCGGCGGCAATAGGCATATCTTTCCGGCTGTATGAATGCTCACCGATAAAGGCACCGGCACTCACCGGCACGAATCCCTGAGCGGAGAGCGCATCGCTTAATTCCTTTAAAGCGTCTTCGTAATCGCGGTTTCCATAGACTACGACAGGAATAACCGGAGTTGCGTTTCCCTTAAACATACGGATGCGCTCCATAGCCGTCTCCGCAACGCGGCCTCCATATACAGGAGCCGCAACAATTACCAGTTCATTCCCTCCCATCGAAAGCGGTTCCTTCAATCCTTCATGGGTAATATCCGATTCAGACAAAGTATCCGCTTCCAACGCTTCGGCAATTGCATAAGCTATTTTTGCCGAAGTATGCGTCGGAGAGAAATAGATTAAATGTATATTCTGATATTGCATATCGTTTACTTTAAAGATGCACCAATCTTATCCATCAATCCGGCAAACTCATCTTCGGTATATCCCTTGCCGGCATAAATCACTTTTCCGTCTTTACCTATCAGATAAGTACGGGGAATCAGGTTCTTTGCAAATGCTCCGAAGATGGCACGGTTCTTATCCGGATACAACGGGAAGGTGAAACCTTTTTTCTCATTATACTTTGCCAACTCGGCATCTGTATGTTCACGTCCAATCACCAACATCTGAAAGTTTTTATTATCCTTAAACTTCGGCCACAACTTCTGCTGTACTTCCGCCAGTTCTTTCTGACAGGGAGGACACCAGGTTGCAAAGAAATTTATCAGCACTACTTTCCCTTTCAGGGAAGCAGACGAGATTTGTTTACCATCGTCGGAAACGATCGTGAATGCAGGCATCTGGTCGCCCACTTTTATAATATCACCATCGTTCTGAGCACGGGCTACAAACGCGAAAATTGCAAGCAGGACGGTTAAGAGGTACTTCTTCATAGGCTTTATTTTATTCTTTGGGCAACATCGTAACCGGCTTTCAGAGCTTTCAGGTTCATCTCAACCACTTCTTCCCCTTTACGACCGAAGATACGACGGATACCGTCTTCTATTTTATTATACTCAATTCCAATAAAAGGAGCAGCAGCACCCAACATCACGATATTGGCGGCACGGGCCGTAGCGACTTCCTTAGCTATAGCTTCCACATCCAGGATAACCTTATGCGGCAATTTATCCAGCTCTTCGTTTACTTTCTCCATATCCGGATAATTAGGGATATTGACAAACGGCTGTGAATTAGTCACCAACCAACCATCTTCTTTCAGATAAGGAAGATAACGGAGACTTTCCATCGGTTCCAGGGAAATGATCAGGTCGGCATGTCCCTTCGGAATCAGGTCGGACGCGATCGGCTGATCAGACAAACGCAGGTTCGACTGTACATCGCCACCACGCTGGCTCATTCCGTGAACTTCCGCCTGCTTCATATACAAACCTTCTTTCAAAGCGGCTTCTCCAATAACGGCGGCAATAGAGAGGATACCTTGTCCTCCTACACCTGACAATATAATATCTACTCTCATTTCTTGCTTGCTTTTTTCTTTTTTGTTAATGTCTGGATACATTCACGACGCGGGATCAGGACAGATACGCCTTTATATTCGATCTCTTCGCGGATGATCTGTTTCATTTCTTCGTAATTCTTCTTCAACGGGATCATGACACGGATATGGGCGGGATCGACACCGATACCTGCACAGATAGCTTCCAGGCGTCCTGTTCCGGCTGAATCCTGACCGCCGGTCATAGCCGTTGTTTCATTATCGGAAATAACGATTGTGATGTTTGTATCCTCATTGACACAATCCAGCAAACCGGTCATACCGGAATGCGTGAAAGTAGAATCACCAATTACCGATACGGCCGGGAATACACCGGCATCAGAAGCCCCTTTCGCCATTGTAATGGAAGCCCCCATATCGATACAAGAGTCGATTGCACGGAACGGAGGCAAAGCTCCCAACGTGTAACAACCGATATCGCCGAATACTTTCGGGTCTTTATATTCAGCCAGCACCTCATTCAATGCTTCATACACGTCGCGGTGACCGCAACCCTGGCATAATGCAGGCGGACGCTGTTCCACCACTTCGGGGATAGCATAGTAACTGGTAATATCTTTGCCTAAAGCCTTGCCTACGGCATCCGGAGTCAACTCGCCGTCACGTTGTAAAGTCCCGTCCAAACGACCGTGAACAGTTATCCCTTTACCCAAGAAACCTTTCAATTGCTCTTCCACAACCGGATAGCCTTCTTCAAGCACCAGAATTTCCTTACATTCGCCGGTAATCTTTTCTACCAACTTGCGTGGCAACGGATATTGAGTAATCTTCAATACCGGATATTCGAACCCGTCAGGATAATTCTCCGCCAGATAGTTGAATGCAATACCGGTTGTAATGATACCCATCTCTTTGTTGGGAGCATCGAAATACTGGTTATATTTTGAACTTTCAGCCGCTTCGGTAAACCCTTTCTGCGCTTCCAGCAATACTTTGAAACGTTTGCGTGCCAAAGCCGGAAGCAAGATAAAACGCTGACGGCCGTCAGGCGGACAACTCATCGTATTTTCTTCCTTGATCGGACGCGTTACCACACCGGCACGAGAGTGCGCCATACGGGTAGTAATACGCATCAGGATCGGATAACCCAGTTTTTCCGAAAGTTCGAAACCTTCATATACCATATCGTATGCTTCCTGCTGGCTGGATGGTTCCAGCATCGGGATCATAGCAAAATTTCCATATACACGGTTATCCTGCTCGTTCTGTGATGAGTGCATGGAAGGGTCGTCGGCCGTAATAATAATCATACCACCGTTGATACCGCTCATTCCGGCATTCATAAAGCAGTCTGCCGCCACATTCAGTCCGACATGTTTCATGCAGCAAAGTGAACGCTTTCCGGCATAACTCATACCTAAAGCTGCCTCCATTGCTGTTTTTTCATTCGTACTCCAACGGCTGTGTATCCCCCGTTCTTTCGCTACTGCCGAGCCTTGTATATACTCGGTAATTTCAGTTGAAGGGGTACCCGGATAGGCATAAACACCGGAAATACCGGCATCGATCGCAGCCTGTGCGATAGCCTCATCCCCCAAGAATAGTTGTTTTTCCATGTATATTTGTTTTCTTAAATTGATTTTTATGTTATACCAACAGCCAAAGATACAGCTTTTACCATAAACAAAAAGCAAAAAGCCTACCGAATCTTTCTCCTGTTCAGTTCAGCCCGGTAACGGTTTGCATTGCGATTATGCTCTGCCAACGTTGCCGCGAAATTATGCCGGCCCGAAAAATCTTCTTTGGCACACATATAAAGATAATTATGCTTCATATAATTCAAAACGCTGTCCATCCCCTTGATAGTCGGGATACGCAGCGGTCCGGGCGGCAACCCGGCATATTTATATGTATTATATGGAGAATCTATTTCCAGATGTTCGAACAGGATACGTTGCAAGGTAAAATCACCCACTGCAAATTTGACGGTAGGATCGGCTTGTAACGGTATGCCACGATGCAAACGGTTCAGATACAAACCGGCCACAATCGGATATTCATCTGCCGCAGCCGTTTCTTCCTCTACGATGGAGGCCAGGATGGCGACTTCCGCAGGTGTCAGATCAATCGCTTTTGCCTTCTCCATACGTGCTTCCGTCCAGAAGGCTTTATATTCACGATTCATACGCTGCATCAGTTTTTCTGCGGGAATATTCCAATAGACCTCATAGGTGTTCGGAATAAACATGGAGAGGATTGTTTCGGTAGTAAATCCCAGCGAATCGCAATAAGCCGAATCGTTCAGCAAGACAAGCAGGTCCTCTGTATCCAGCATCAACTGTTCGTCCAACCGCTCCACCAGATCATCTTTAAAGCGGATATTATTAAAGGTAAGACGGGTTGCCACCTGATGACCGCGCCGCAGATCGTTCAACAGTTCCAGGTTGCTCATTCCCGGCGATACCGCATATCGGCCGGTCTTCATATTTCCCTGGTATTGCAGGAATCCGGCCAACTGTTTAAAACTTCCGATACGATTGCAGCCGGCCGAATCAATCAACTGACGGCAAAGTTCGCCGAAATCCTTGTCTTTTCCTATATACAGATAAACCGTTTCTTTGGGAGTAAAGTTAGGCGCCCATGCCAGACGGTATCCCCAGAAACCTGTACCCGCCAGCAAAAAGATCAAAAATACGACAATCCCAATTAGTATATTACGCTTCCCCTGTTTTTTCTTATTCATTTTTCCTCCAATAAAATACTGATTATCAGAACAGGTCACAAAAGTAATACCTTTTTCCGAAAAAATAGATGCAAAATCCTTTGTTTATTTAAAAACATCCGCCTATCTTTGCAGCGCAATTCTAAGGAAGAAGCACAGAACACATGGAAGTGTGGGTGAGTGGCTGAAACCACCAGTTTGCTAAACTGACGTACTCGTAAGGGTACCGGGGGTTCGAATCCCCCCGCTTCCGCGACACAATTCCAACCGTCTAAAAATCAAGCGGTTGGAATTTATTTTTTCAAATCGGAACTGAATCGGAACTGGTTTTTTTCCGGATTATGTGGGAGAGGCTGAGAAATGGGCGGATTTCACATAATAAAAAAAATGCCTGAAAGTTTAAAAAATCCAAAAATTACGAATGCGACCGATCGATTTGACGAACCGATCATACCCTATATCCCAGCTCAATTGAAAGAGTATGCTTCGGGATGGGTTATCGAATACCAAGTGATCAATCCTGAAACATTCAGCTATGAGCGGTTCCGGGAAAAATTTCAACGCATGAGAAAGAAGTTTGCTTCGGATGACCAAGCGCGAAAAGCGGCAAAGGCAATATGCCGGGAACGGAACAAGCAGCTTGCCTCCGGATGGAGTCCTTTCATGAAGGAAGGGAGTCTTCGGTCGTTCACTAAGATGGAAGACGCACTAAATATGTTTTTGAAGGAGAAGCTGAAGGAGATTAGGCCGGATACCAAACGCGTTTATAAATCATACGTGCGTATGTTTCTTTCCTGGCTTAAAGCGCATAAACTCGAATCAATATTCGTGAAGTCGTTTTCGGCGGTCAACGGGGATGATTATCTAACCTGGCAGTATGTGGAACAAGGGAAGTCGGCTGTCACCTACAATAATTTCCTGACTTTTTCAAGGGGGTTGTTCAACTGGTTCATCCAGAAAGGGTATTGCGAAAAGAATCCTTTTGAAAAGATTCCCAAGAAGAAGGAAGAACAGAAAAAACGGGAGGTAATCCCGCTTGAATGGGACAAAAAAATCATGGATTACTTCTATTCCCGCGACCCCCGTATGGTACTTGTCTGCATGTTGGTGTATAGTTCTTTCATCCGACCTGCTGAAATATGCCGTATCCAGATAAAGGACATCCATCCGGATAAGTCTGCCATTTTCATTCCGGGGCAGAACGCGAAGAACGCACATGCACGGTGGGCTACTTTAACACCGGATACGGTGCGTATCATCGAAGAATTGCAGATCATGAATTACAATCCTGATTTTTACCTGATTTCGACATCTCTTATGCCTGGCATGAAGAAGAAGGAAACAAGGGATCTGGACAAACGTTGGACGAAAATGAGAAAGGCTATCAACCTGCCGGATATTTACCAGCTTTATAGTTACAGGGATACCGGTATTATGGTTTTAAAAGAGAGCGGTGTGCCTGATTACTTGATTGTCAAGATGACCGGACACTTGGAATTGGACATGCTACAAAAATACACCCATGCACCACAGGAGGAAGCTGTCCGGCTGTCCTCACAATTCCTGCCCAAGTTGGGAGAACGGAAGCCGTTTGATCATTCCGAGAAATCTGCATACGCTTCTTCTTATGAATAGACTGGATATCAGAATAAAGGCTGCAAATGAATGTTTGCAGCCTTTATTGTTAGTCTTGAATATCTTCCATGTTACATTTTATTTCTTGTATGTCATAAGCTTCATGGGCTTTATGTATTGAATAAAGGATTCTTTGCCTAATCTGGCTGTCAAAGTTGGATAGGGCGCATAAGGCAGAAGATATATCCTCCATCCATCTTTCTCCATATTGGTCAAAGGTTGCAAGGTTTTTCATCTCAGGGGAATTGTAACACAAAGCCGCAATTCTCATAGCGGCTGAAAGACCCTTCAAAGATTTGTCGAACAAATCATTGAAACTATTTGATACGAACGTGATTCCTTTCTGTTCGTCTTCGGTGCAAATACCTGACGGCAAGTAAAATTTGCTTGTAACCGCTATATCCATAAGTATAAATTTAAATTAATACTTAAAATATAACCAAAACCTCCTTTATTTTGTTCGTTCAAATTACGGTTATTTACCGCATCCTTTTCATCTTTTCGATTTCCTTCTTTTTTTCTTCCTGGATCACGGCATTGTCTTCTAGGTATTGGAGGGCGTAGAAGGCTTCGATGTCCTGCGTTTTTTCCGGGATTGCCCCTATTTCCTTGCTGAGAAACACCGTGATTTCGGCTTCCTCTTTCATGAAGTCGCGCGTCTTCTGCTTGGATTTGCCGTTGAACAGATGTTTGAAGCTGTTCCGGAAATAAAGCTGGGTGCTGTTCCAAAAGATCAATATCAGGTTTATTTCCAGCGGGGAGAAATGTTTGGAAAATCCGTCCGGATGGGTTTGGGCGGTGATCCGGTTGATTAGGCGGCTCGTGCGCCCTTCGGGAATGTAGAGCGTGGAGAGGAATTTGTCCAGGTGGCTGTCCTGCCGCGTAGATATATAGTTTTGGATGTGCATACAGCACAGGCGGTAATGGAACCAGGGCATGTCGGAGAGATTAGTGAAATAGCTCCGGTAGGTGCGCATGCCGACCTTTTTCCGGGCGACCGGGTTCGTTGACAGGTATATCTTTTCCGGCTTGGTGAGAAACTCCAACTTTTTTTGGAAATAAAGTACTTCCTGATCCTCCATAAAAAAGCGTCTTCCGACCAGGGCGTTCCAAAGGCCTTTGAAACGGTAGCATTGCGTCCAGATGATGAACGGACCGTCTTCCCCCGTGCCCCCCTCGTGCACGTCTGCCACCTGACGGCCTGTTTCAGCAATAAAGCGTCCGGCAAATGGGATTAGTGACAATGCCGAACGCCACCTTTCGGCATATCGTAACGGCTTCAACCCCTCCAATGCCAAAAAGCAATGGGCGAGGTAAGCGTCGGAGCTGGCAAATTTGCCTCTGATCTCTTCGACCGTACGGAACTGATCAAGCGTCATAAGTCCCCATCTGTCGGGCAAAGAGGGTAATTTGATTGTTTTTCTGTTTGTTTTTTCCATGACGCTAAAGTAGTCCGTTCGATTACATTCTTATAGGACAAAAAACGCCCTGCACGAACCTCACGGCGGGTGCAGGGCGGTAAAAAAAATGCTTAAAAATTTATATCGTTATTCGAACGTTTCCACGTATTCCTGGAGCGGATCGTTCAGATATTCCTTATTGAATAATTCCGGGGTGCATAACATGGCCGCTTCGAGGCGGTCAATGACATGTTCGTTCAGGTCGGCCAACATCATGCCGAGTTCGGAGATTGCCGCCGACGGGCTTTTATCTCCCGGAAGGGAAGCCAGCAGATAACCGATATCCTTGTTCTTGTGAGCCATGTCTTCGATGCTGCTGATAACGTAGGCGGCCATGTGGATGGCCTTCGCACCGGTACTGGCTATCTCGCGCAGTTTGCGGTTTACGTGGTCTACCCCGCGGCGTTCTTCACTCATCCTCCGGGCTTTTTCGCGTTCATCGGTAGAGTATCCCTTTCTTATTATATCTAAAATATCGATGGCATTGTACCGGTCCGACCATTCGGTAGATCTCTTTGACTGGAAGGGTTTCATAGCGCACCTCCTTCTTCGATAGCTGCTAATACAAGAGCAGATAGGATAACAGCCAACGCTTTCACATAACCTTTCGCGTCGGCTTCGGTTTTACACTCACATATACCTAGGGCATTGCATTCAATACGCGGGCTACATTCGCCCAGGAAAAGATTCCCGTTTCGTGGGATAACGTTGCTTGTTGGGTACTTTTATTCACCGGCAAACAAATGTTTTCGTGTTTGGACATAACTAACATTGTTTGTTATCGGATGGCAGGAATAAAAAAAACGGTTCCGCCTGTCCCTTTGTCCTACACCACGAAAGGCAGTTACGGCCATTAAGCCGTATCAAGGGGGTACGAAACCGTTATATTTTTATATATCGTATGGGCATAAAAAATGCCGATACAAAAAATGTTCGGCGGATATCCCGCCTTTCGTGAAATAGGACACTGCAAATATGGGGATTAAAATTTAGTTGTGCAATAAAATGGTTTTGTTTTTTACTGATTATCAGTAGAATTATTCGTATATTTGTGAAAAACAAAAAGTTATGGACAGAGATTTTTTTGAGCATTTATTAGAGAAATTACTTGTGGTTCTTATTTCGTCGGCAATATCCACATTGATAATGATTGTTTGGTTTTTGGCTGATGGGCGGCTGGAATTACCTTTTTGGGAATAATCCTTTAAAATCCAAACGGTGCATTTCTCTCAGATCAAAACCCATTTGGGCAATCAGTCTTTCCTTGATAGCGCGAATGGGTTCATACATAGACATTCCTTGTAGTTCCTTCCTCTCGTAGAACTCAGGCGTTTCTTCAAAGCCATACCCCGGCTCTACGATTAAATTGATAACCCCATTCATTTCTGTCAGCAAATCTATAATTTCGTTCGAATACCACAAGTTATATTTTAACGCTGTTCCCACATCCTTCATAAAAGTTTCACACAGCACCTTTCTTACAAAAATACAATGATACCGCCTGCCGTCTTCGTCTCTTGCCACAATGCTTAATCCGGCAATGATGTGTTCGAGCTGGTCGTATGCTTCAATCCGCTTCTTTATCAGCTCTTTTTGTATTTCCATTTTATACAGAACTTTATCTCTGTACAATCTCAAAAATTCAGAAACCAAAATAGCTGCTACTGAACTTACCAACGTGGTTTGTATTACAGACAGTACCAATCCCATGATAAATAATCCATTTATATCTTACATCAGGTAAGGATACACATCGATACGTCTCTTTTTCAGTTCCTCGGATGAAACCTGTTTGAATATTTCGGATCGTTTCATCATACCCTCAAACTCCTTATGCTGTTGGCTGTAATCTATCGTTCCGTACTCTTTTTCTGCCTCTTTCATCTTGCGCATAAAGCGTTCGGCTTCTTTTCCTCTCAATGTGGGTATAGGTTTGTCTATAATTGCCATAGCATCGCTGTTTTTTTTGTTTATAAATTTCCCATGATTGATATTTATTCATTGTTCGCGTGGCAAATATACGTATTATTTATTATTATTTTTGTGATTAGGCGTTAAGAGTTACTGTTTAACAAAAAAAGAGAGCAGCAATATTACCGCTCTCTTTTTTCTTTTTTTCAACATTAAAAAAACTAACTTTCAACTACAACTCCTGCAAATATACGTAGTTTTTCCATACAACAACTTATCTCCTGTCACCCCTTCATAGCTTCCATATAAAGCCATATTTTTCCTTCGGGCGCATCCGGGTCGTTGAAGTAGAACGATATGGCATCTTCAATGATGCGTTTCTCGTGGTCTTCAGGGAACCATTCGCTGAATTTCACTTCCTTGTCGTGCCAATGGGCATTGAGGGCGACGTAGATGTCGTAGGGAGTCGCGTTTCCGGGTATGGGATAACCCTTGACGGCGTTCGACACCTGCTCCATGTTCCAGTGTTCCCCCTTCACGGTTTCCCCCTTCCGGTTCTTATGGAAAAGGCAGGAAACGTCCTCGCAAGCAAATGCCTCGTTGTAATGCGGACCGCAGAACGAAACGTGCAAGGCACGCATCGACCTGTCATATACTTCCGGCGACTTCTCTTTCAGGCAGGCCATCGCGCCGTCTATCGCCTGCACGGCTTCCCACATTCGTTTTTCGGATGCGAAGCCCTTAGCGTGGTAATCTTTTATCAAATCCTTGTAATTCATTGTTTGTCTGTATTATTCGGTGAATATAGCTTTCAGTTCCTGGAAATCGGCGCCTGTTATGCGGATGGCATTGTCGCCCCCAAGCATCATGTTTGTCAGGAGGTTATCAGGAAGCTCCAGCAGGATGTTTCCGCCTCCGAATGTTCCTTGTATGAACCCGAGGTCGAACGGGTAGGGCTTCATCGTATTGAAGAAGTCCATCGCGTCGTCAAACAGCATCTCCTTGTCATAATGGCCGTTTTCATCGGCAAGAAAGAGCATGGCTCCTTCCACCTTCTCGGTGATCTTCAGGTCGTGCTGGATGATCAAGTTGTGTACACCTCGCTTCAGATACTTTGCTACAGGTTTGACTGCCGGATTTGACAGGGCAAACGCATCTATTCTGTCGCTTGCCCATATCTCGACGGAGTTTGCCAATTGTGTCTTCAATGACAGAGCTTGTGCTTTTAGATCCATACGTCTTATTTTTTAGGTTGTTTGGGTTGTTTGCCTTGTTTGGCCTCTATGAATTGTTGCCAAGTGAGATGCGAATACTGCGTCATATATTCATTCATCAGTGCGGCATTCCTGTTAGCTTCTTCAGATGCAGATTTCTTTATTTTTTTTGCCATCGAAAGCAGGTTGTCCAAAGCTTCCTTACCGTCCGGAGTTCCTTCGACCACCGGGCGTAGCATCTTCATGTTCTCGCGGTTAATAATGGCAGCAACCTTGTTCTGTGCCTCTTGGTATTCCGGGCTGCTGTTCAGGGCTTCTACTTCCACATCCGACAATTCTTCCACAAACTTGTCTATTTCATCCCATACCGGACTCTGGCTTTGGTTCTGCCTGGTGTTGAGATTCTGTTTCTGCATCTTTATTTGTTGCAGGGTGTTCTGAAGCTGCCTTTCGTAGGCCTCCATTTCATTGTCGGCGGCATAAGTCGGTTGTCCTAACAGCGGGTCGGCATTGCCTATGAATACATTGTTTGCCATAATTTTTTTGTTAGTGGTGATTATATGGAAGAAAGCGGCAAGCCCCGAAGGGCCGCCACTAACTTTTCTTTTTGCGCCGGGGCTTAGCCTTGGCAGGTTTTATGCTGTTATACAGCTTCGCCGGACGCGCTTGCATTGGGAAACCCGCATCCACAGTTGCGATAGCTTCCATAGCCAGTAACAACCGGAGTGTTAGGAAGAACCAACTCGCCTTTGATGTTGCGGCAATCCAAACGGTTCGTGTAGTTGACAGAAGCAGTGAATGCCCGGTCGATCTCGCACTGGATCAGCTTATCCTGGTACGGACGGATAGCAGCCCCTACGGCAACCTCTTTTTCCAGATGGCAGATGCGTGCGTTCAATGCCGCAAAACCGTCGACCTGGCTTTTGTACAAGCCGAATGCTGCGTTGTTCAGTTTATCTGTCTGGTAGTCGTTCAGGTCACGGATTGCCTTATAGTTACCAAAGTCGCCGTTTACCGTAAACTGGTAAAGCTGGAACTTTTCGGCTACGTCCGTATTGCGATGGTCGTAATCGGCTTGCATCCCCGATACCTTCAGTCCCCACATGGCATTTGTCAGGGCGATTGCGTCTTCACAGCTCTTTTCCCATGCCATGAATGCAGTCGGAGCACCGGCACCATAGCCTGCACCACCAGCCATTGTGTTGATGTTCACGTTTTCGGGCATACCGCCGCCCCAGTTTCCGCCGCCGAACAGTCCGCCGCCACGACCGCCCCAAAGACGGGCTACAGCCACGCCTCCGAGCACTGTTCCGACGATACCCAACGCACGTGCGCTGTTGTCAGTCGCATGCTTCTTGTCTTCTTCGTGGACAATCTCTTTCTCTTTAATTATTTTTTCCGCTTCCATACTGATATGAAATTTTTATGTTACATCCGGGTAGCCCGGACATCGCGAAGTACCTCATAAGTCCCTTGTAATGGAATTATCCCGTGGTAAGGTTGTTGATAGTTCGCTGTGAATTTGTTGTAGGGTATGGAAAAGCAGGTAATGGCGCTTGATGCGGTCGGGATAGAGATTTTTCAGGCGGTTTATGGCTTGCTGTGTAAGTCCCGTAAGGTCGGAAATGAGGCTTTCACCAAACTTGTATTCGACCAGGACGACGATCAGCAGACCACGTGCGTCCACATATATTTCCTTGTTACTGCTGAACATCATGACCGGGTCTATAGAGCAAGCCCGGCAAACGGTTTCCACCACTGTCTTGTAGACATCTTCACTGACTTTCATTCTGATAATATTAAGGATTAGCGAAACAAAAAGCACACCCGTATGTTGTATAAAGGTAGCCTTCCCGAAAACATCCGCGTGTGTTTTGTTCCCCCTCTCCGATCGTGGTGGTGAAGGACGGGGAAAAAGGGAAGGCTATTTTTAATCCGCCTCCCAAAGATTTATTTCATGATAAGGGTTCCTTTCCGGAGCCCTTATCTTTTTGCCTTTCCAACTATTACGCACGGCAAAACAACCCTATCATACCGGCAACAGCCGAAAGGCTTATGGCACTACCGCCTTCCTCCTCCGCCCATAACGAACACAGGTTTAGATGCGTCGTTTTTCCAGCGTTCGGCAGGTTCATGCCCGGGCGAGTTTTCGTAATAATCCGGATAATCGATGGGATTGGCCCGCAGGATAGATTTGGCGATGGTTATTTCGTTTTCCGCTATAGCCGCACATTCGTCAGGTTTGTACCCGTGGATGCTGTCCGGCTTGCTTAGTTCTTCGCTCTGGTGGACGGTAAGCAGGGCTAGCGCCGTCTGCATGTGCTCCAGAAGTTCTTTGTCGAGGCTTGTCAGCTTTTTGTCCATCTTGCGGGATATAAGCTGTGTGATCACCTTCATGCCGAATGCCGGGCGAAGCTTCACCCGTTCCATGAGGCGCATGGCAGGGTAGATACGATTGAACAGGATGCGGCTATTGTCAATATTCACGATTTCGTTGAACTCGCGTGCCGTGAAGATCAGGCAACCGGTCTTCTGCCAATAGCTTTCGCTCAGTTTCCATAGTTCTTCGCCGGACTCGTCGGTGAAATGGATACTGTTGTCTTCGAGATAAAGCAGGAGTTGTTCCACTGCGTCGTTGGCATGGGTAAAGGTAGCTTCGATCAGTTTGTCCGAACGGTCCTTGCTGGCTGGTGTCATGTTGGACGAAGAACCTACCGTCAGTCCGCCGGAGGTGTTGATAGTGACGTTCAACGCTGGAAGCGCCCCGTAGATGCCAAACAGGATGACGACCGCCTGTGACCGTTCCAGCAGCTCCGGCGTATGCTCGTTCTCATATTTCCCGTCCTTGGCATATTCTGCCAGCAGGAACCGGTACAACGGCAGTCCCAACACCGGTAACAGGTGCGCCCGTTCGGCTGCATCGAGATAAGGCTGTATATTCGGCTCTTCTTCATCGATAAACGAGGTATTCGGAAACCAGCGGTTTATTTCGGATGTGCTCTTGACTAACATATTCTGTATGTTTTAATTGTATTGTTAATTCTTCATCTCTTCTACCCCCTGCTTGTTCTTGTCGAGCGTTGTCAGTACATGGACAGGGATGTCGAACTTCAGGTGTGGGTCGAGGTTGTTGAAAGCCTTCATGACTTCGAGGGGGTACAAGATCATCTTCTTCATGCCGAACAGGTAAAGCTGCTGGAGCGTGTTCAGCTCGCGTGCCTCCGTACCGCTTGCCATCTTGTCCTTTCCGGGGATGGCACCGACGGTTTGCGGATGGATTCCCATGGCAAAGAGCATCACGTTGGCGATCTCGGCAATATCTTCTTTTACGTCACTGCCTTTCATCGGATTCTCTATCAGTTCGATTTCCACCCATTTCACTTTTTTATCGTCGATGGTCTTTGATAAAGATATCAGTGTCTTCCCGTTGTTCTTCGGATCTTTGATGAAGTTGGAAATGTCGTCTATCAGGTCGTTGAATACTTTCTCGCGCTCATCGTCGGTCTGTGCGTTCCGGCGGGTTTCTTCATACCGGATATACTCTTCGTCGATATGGATGATGTACTTGAACATGGAACTGTTCTCCATCATGGTCGCACGGCGTGAAAACATGGCGAGCATATAGGAAAATATCCGGCTCTTGAAGATCGTCCACCAGGAAGGAAAACTATAGTAGAACTTTCCCGGTGTCGGGATGCACATTGGGATGACATAGCGTGTCGTGCGCTTACCTACTTGCTTCACGCCCCGTTGTGCCTTCACCTTCTCGCGCAGGTCGGCTACGGCACGTTCCGGATCCAGCGCGTCAATCACGATCTGGCGGATGCTGTCTTCAGGATGGTCGGGTTTCACCACGTTGCTGTCCTGGGCAAACGAATTGCTGTATACGCAATAGTTTATCTTGCCGTATGGGTCTTTTATTCCTTTCCGTGTGCAGGTGGTATCCAGGAATGAGAGGCGGCGCACCGTAGGTGTCCATTCCTTGCCCGGTTCCCCTACGTTCAACTCCAATACCGGGTACCAGTTCCAGAAGTAGTTGGCATCAGAAGCCTGCTCGTACAGCCAGAGGGTCAGGTTACAGTCCTCTTCAAAACGGGACAGGAAATCGTTCGTAGCCTTCCAGCGTTTAAGGTCGGCTTCCAATTCACCGATCTCATCCGTCCGGTCTATCGGCTTGCGCCTTGTGCCGGGGCTGACGAATCCGCCTTCCACGTAGGAGTTATCCATTACGTTGCGCAGCTCGTTGATCCGCTGGCGGATCCATACGCCCGCATGGCGGTAGTCGATGATTTCCTCTTCCAATTTGCCGTTACGGTAGACCGGGCAGGTGTATTGCATCTTTATGCCAGCCGAAAAGGTACTTTTTATCAGGTGGTTCAACGACGGTGCAACGTATGGGCTTTCATTTGCCCGTAATATAATGTTCTGGGGCAGCTGGTTGTCGGAACCCCATTGTACGTAGAGTTTCCCTTCATCCGCTTTGCTGCTTGTCTGCACCGGGCGGGCGGCTTCATCGGAAACAAAGAAGTCGCTCCCATCGTCCTTGGGAAAGTTTGTTACGAGGGCAGACGACTTTTCGCTGCCCATATTCAACTCTACCACGCGAAGCCCTTTCACGCCCATTACGTTGTCGGCTATCGTTCGGCTCATATCACGACCTCCTTCCCGTTAAACTCGATGAAATGCAGCATACGCACTTTCCGCGTTTCCTGACTGGCTGGCGTATAAATATTGGCTGTGCCGTTATGGTAAGTGCTGGTGCATACGGCATCTTCGAACAGAGCAACAGCCCCGTCTTTTTTCAGTACGCGGGCGGAAAAAGGAATTGCCTTGCCAGAGTCGTCCTTGCGCTCGAGTTCGGCTATTACTTGTTTGATATGGATTACTGGTGTCATGTTTGTGACGGATTAATTGTTTTCAGGCATGGGTAAAGTCTTCACGCCGGTTGCACGCAGGAGCGTAGCTCGGCGGACGGGTAACACGAACTCGTCTTTGTGGTTCCGGATTTGAATCTGGAAGCCGTTTTGATCCAACTGGTTCAGGATTTTCTTCAGAGGATCGAAGCCTGTCGGCGACTGGAACGCGTTGAATGTATGCCGCAGGTCGTTCAGTGACATGTTGATCGTGTCAGGGTCTTCCTGGTTCATCGCCGGAGTGTAATCGCGAACGAAAGCCCGTACCAGCGGATCGTCGGCGGGCTTATCCGGTTCGTTCCCGGATTGCGGGTTATTGTCCGGGTCCTGGTTTCTCCCGTAGGGTTGTTTTTTTCTTCCGAATGGTCTCATATACTTTGTTTTTGTGGCAAGTTAAACAGGGGTTACATCTGCTGAAAGGACAAAACAACCTACTTGTCTTCCATCAGATGTAATGTCCGCGCAGTTATCTGGCACAGGTCAGGACGACCGATCACGTAATCTATACGCTCGATCAGAACTTTTTGCCCGTCAATTATCTTTGGGGTCGATATGTCCATGCTATTTATTATATGGGCAGGGATTACTGCTTCGTAGATAATCTGCTGGTTGGCTTGTTGGAGCATTTTGTCACGATCTTTATATAATACTTCATATATATTATTCTCATAAACCATTGATCCGCTTGAACCCATGACAGAGGTTGCGTACAGGCTTAAATAATCAGAATAATTTCTAGATGCTATATATTTCTTTGTGTTTCTGAAGGTTGACAAACTTGTCTCTGAAAAGCAAAAAGAAATATCCATGTTTTCTCCGCTGTCTTCATTTAACTCTCCATTAATTATTAAATCCGAATTAAAATACTTCACCGCATTGATAAATAAAAGCTCCAGTGACTTTGCATATCCTTCTATGCCTTCTTGTTTCATATAGCCACTTAGTCCATTGTAGAAATATGGAGTTTTATCCATGATATCAAGAGATTCTTCCACGAACCCGGAAGGGGAAAGATGCGTAAGCAGAGAATCATTCCTCTTTTTTAGATCTTCCACAGATCTAGTGTGACGGTAATGAGGATGATCTGTTAACGCTTGAAATTCTATTGATAAAGCTTTTTTTTCTTCTAATACATACGATTTAGTATTTCGGATAAAGGATATTAAGTCCATATCCGGCAAACTATGTAAATTTTCTGTCCATGTTTTAATCGATATATGATTACCTTTCTGGATAAATTCCAGTCCGAATTTAATACGGACTGCTTTCAAGAAATCTTCTACTGAAACATCAGGTAAAAGTTGTTTAAAATGAATGTAACCATCAACAATCGCATCGGCCACATTATTTAATACGACCACTCTTTTTAAAGATTCGTTTGTATCAAATATATTTGCGTCCAACGTGTATCCGAAGAATTTGAATATAGTCCGGAGTACATATCCCAGCCTCAAAAAAGGTGTTATTCCAAAACCTACAGGAGCCGTTATTTCTGTTGCTTCATCATCGCTTTGTTCATAATATTTTTGTTCTTCCATCGCATAGAAAGACAAAACATTATCCTTAAAACTTAATTCATTCAGCATCAAATAATCGCCTTTTTTGGGGCTTCCTACATAAAATTCGCTTTCAGACCAAACATTGCATATATAATATTCTTCCGGTTGTTCTATTTTTTTTTGTATAATGTCCAGGAATCTATTCATCCAATATTTAGCCCTCATGGTAACAGTCACGCCAAGACCTGGCATATCCAACCATCCAAGATCTCTTAATTTGTAATCCTTTATCTTCTCATATAATTCGCCTTCATTCATATAGACTGTACAGTCTATGCCTTCTTTTTTATTCACCTGTCCTATAACCAAGTTTCCCCTTAGCCATAATGATCCTTCAGACAAGACTACAAGTATTTTTGATTGTGGACGATATACAAATGCTCCCCTATGCAAAAAATCAACCAGCCTCAAATTATGCTCGCTTGCGGGCAGTGTAAGAGGGATACTTTGGCTGCCTTCGTCGGTCAGGAAGGGGTTTGTTCGGCTGAGTTCCGTGGTGAAATTGGCGGGTAGCTGAAATTCTTTCAGCGGGTTGCTGTTGTCGTCTATATAGATGTGCATATCAGATTGTTTTTATGTATTCGTTATTTCCGGCTGCCCCGTTTTATAGAAGCTTGCAACCGGTTGTTTTCCTCGTTGAAACGGCTGATGTTGAAGTTGGTGAAGACGCCGTTCGTTTTCAGGTACGATAACAGGTCCCTTGTGCTGACCAGTATCTCTTTCATCTCCCTGTCAACGCCCGTGACAGGGAGCGGTATCTTCGTCTCCACGCCCCCCCCTTCGGCATAGCCTTTTGAGGGAAGCGGATTTGCCTTCGACTTGCTTTGCCGGATGTATTCGAGTGTCTGTGCCATGTTGAAGATAGCCGGGTTCTGCATCATCCATTTAGGAATGATGTATTCGCCCCCGTGCACGAATCCTTTCACCTCATACACACCTCCGTCACCGGAATAACCGCCAACGGAGAAGCCGCCGGTCTTGACGACACGCTGGCCGGTGGATGCAGAGGTTGATTTGGAGCTTCCACCCTTGATGGCGGCTTTGATAGCAGCTTTCGCCACGGCCAGGGCAGCCGAAATAAGTCCTGCCATAACCGCCGCACGTGCCGCACCGGACGCGCCAAAAGTCAATACGGAATCAGGTGTCGCATATGATTCGGCTGTAGCCTTGTATGTGGCTTTCACTGCTGACGCGGCCATTTCTGCCGTCCAGATGTTGACCAATTGGTTCAATACATCAAATGTCATGTCTATCATCGATTCACCGAACGATTTCATAGCATCTTCCCCACTACCGAACATTTCTCCGAACGCGTTCCCCAACCCGGACAGCGACCCTTTTATGATCTCATTGTACCGGTTCTGTATCTGTTCCTGTTTCCGGCTGGCCGCATCCAGGATAGAAATCTGGTGGTCGGAACTCTTACGTTTCAGTTCTGTGATTTGCTCTTCTGTCAGCCCGCTTACGGCAAGCCGTTTGTTCTGGTATTCGATCTCGATTTCCAACAGTCGGGCTTTGTATTCCTGTTCGGTGTAAATACCGTTCAGGCGGTTTTCAGAGGCTGCCAGTTCGGCTTCCGCTTGTAACTGATTCAATTTTTTTATTTGATCGGCGGCATCTTTGGCTCCTTTATCCTTGTAATAGTTAGCTTCTGCCTCTTGTCCTTTTTGCCGGAGTATCTCTATTTGCTTTTCATATTCTTCCTGCGATATGAATTGTTTTTTTAAAGCGTCCTCCAAGAGCAACTCAGCATCTTTATACTTCTGTTGGATACGCACCAGTTCGCGCTGATCACGGCTTACACCTTTCAGGTCAAAGTCGTCATAGAGCTTGTCCAGTTTGTCCAAATAGGCCTTCGTATCAGATTCAGACTTGTTGAATAGACGAAGTTTCAATTCGTAGAAACGCTGTTCTATCTCGGCACGCTTCTCTTTGTCCAGCCCGGCTACAGCCAATTTCTTTTCAAGTCCTTCGAACTCAATCTTTTCCAGCATCTCGTTATACTTCTGCTCGGTAGATATCTCTTCATCGCGGAACTTGTCACGGTTCACACGGGCTTGTATTAGCTTGGTCTTCTCCTGGTTGATATAGGCATCTACGGCGGCAAGGACGGCTTGTAGGCGTTTTTTACGTTCTTTGTCGGTTTCGGTTGGGGTACCGGCACCACCCTCTACAGCTTCTTTCTGCTTTTCCTGCATCTTTTTCAGTTTTTCAAGATCAGCATTCAGATAGTCGCCGGTCAATTCGGACAGTATGCCTCGTTGACGTTCCAGTTCTGCATTCAGTTCCTTCATTTGCGCCTGCGCTTCGGCAATGCGTTTCGGGTCTGTTATTTCAGACGTGATTATTTGCGATGTTCCAAAAGTGGACGTTTGGATAACTGTAGATTCTGTAAAAGAACCTTTTTCGCCAGCCTGTTTCACTATGTCGGAAACTTTTTTGTATTGCTTTTCAAGCTGCTTTATTTCTTTTTCTGTTTCCGTGATTAGCGTCTTGTTATTCTGCTGCATGATAAGTTTTTGAGACTCAACAAATGCCCGCGCCCTATCCGTATTGACAGAGAGCACATTCCCGTACTTATCCATCTCGGTGACAGCCTGCGGAATAGCCGTCCCTATTTGTTGCATGATTTCCTTCAGGCGCTGCTGTTCATCGGCTGCTGTGCTGTCCTTCAGCTTGTCATATTCGTCAAGTAGCGGAGAAATGTTGCG
This sequence comes from Parabacteroides caeci, assembly GCF_023656795.1. Taxonomy (NCBI): domain Bacteria; kingdom Pseudomonadati; phylum Bacteroidota; class Bacteroidia; order Bacteroidales; family Tannerellaceae; genus Parabacteroides; species Parabacteroides caeci. Next base: position 5,302 of record NZ_JAMOKT010000078.1, on the reverse strand, counting down.
GGTCAAGTCCCGGACGGTCTTAACGGAGTCATTGAACTTTTCTTCAACTGAACCTACCCCGCGCGTCAACCGTTCTATCCCAGAAGCAGCACCTTGCATCCAATCCACGATACCACTACCAAGGAACCATCGGCGGATGTTTTTGCCTATCTTCTCTATTGTCCCAGCTAAGTTGTTGTTCTTTTTCTCATACTCGGCTTCGATGGATGTAGCCTCGGTGAAAGCCTTGTTCGACAGTTCCACTTCGCGCCTCAATACCTCCGTATTAGAAGAGAGGGATGCGATAACGGCTGTCAACCGTGCACCATCCGAACCCAGGTCGCCCATGAGCGGAGCGATGGCAGCCAACCCGCCTTTTCCTGACAGCTTTTCCAATACCAACATCAAGCCCTCCCATGTACTCACGTCCAGAGCGTCTTGCAACTCCTTCTGGCTTACGCCTATTGCCTTCGCCACTTGTCCGGTCTTGGAAACAAGGGTCGTGATTACCTTATTCATGGCTGTAGCCGATACTTCAACATTCTGCCCCAACTGATCAGACGCAGATGCCAAAGCAAGTATCTGTGGCATCGTGATCTTTGCTTGGTTAGCGATTCCACCCAAACGTTGGGCGAAGTCCACCAGGTAGGCTTCGCTCGCCGTACTGTTCTGTCCCAACTCATTGATAGCAGAACCAGTTGACAGCAGGGCTTTCTCTACGCCTAATTTTTCCGTGATACCCAGTACATCATTCAGTTTCGCTATATTTTTGATAGCGTCTTCTCCCAAGTCTTCTCCCAAGGCTACATTGATCTTATTTCCTGCATCGACAAATGCCAACACATTCTCTTTGCCTTTGATACCGATCTTACCGGCTGCAACGGCAAGATTATTTAGTTCTTCTACAGAAGTACGGGTGTCTATCCGGTTGATATCGTTCGAAAGTTCAGCCAGTTCCTGTCCGGCGATTCCGGTCGTCTTCTCAATATCGGAAAGCTGGTCGGAAAGGGCTACGTTCATCTCGTACATCTTCCGCATACCCGCCACAAGCTCATTAAACCCGGCATACACTAATACATACGATGCAAGACGTTTGGCGGTCTGGCCTATTTGATTAAAAGTGTTTATATTTTTGCCACCTTCTTCGTTGATCTTTGCGAGTTCGGCACGCAGGAGGGATAATTGCTTTTTCTTTTCGGCATATTTCGCCGTACTACGATCCAGCCTTTGCATGGATGCTTCGGTGGCACGGATAGCATCCTTTATTGCTTTGATTGGGGCGGTGGAAATCTTATTGATAACATCCGTAACGTCCCTTGTCTGTGCTGCCAGCTCACGATATAGCCTTCTAGTTTCGCGGAGTTCCTTATTCAGTGTGTCAAATCGTTTCGCTTCTTCTCCTGATAATCCGGTCGTTATCCTTTGGTTGTTCACTTGCCGTATTTCGTCGCGAAGCGCCTCGCTCTTGTCGCGCAAATTATCCAGCATCTTATCCGCCTGCTTGCCGTCCATTGTCAATACGACGTGGGCTTTATGGGTATCTCTTGCCATTGGTTATAAGGGGTTAGTGTTGTTGTTTAAGAATTTTTCCGGTGCGATGTTCTGAATAACCATTAGTTCGGCGTATTCGCTGTATTTCCGTTCCAGTATTTGCGCCAATGAATATACGCGCTGTTTGAAAAGGGGCATCAACCACGGTTTTACCTGGTAGGAATATCCGGGCGTTCCGGGATACGGTTTACCCGAATGGAAAACAGGATCATGTTTCTTCTTCGTGTACTTCTCGCCTCGTCCTACACCCAAATCCACGTACCGTCCATAATTGGCAAGTGTGAATATTATTTTGGTCTGGTCGCCACCGGATGCGTTGTAGACCTTTTTTTTCAAGCTGGCTATCAATCTGTTCGGGTTTTTAATATCCTGATAATGGATTTCCTTGATCCAACGTTGTATGACGTTTTCAGCCCATCGTTCCAGAACCTCTTCCCTTGATTCTCCTCGGGGTAAATAATCGTTTGCAGTAAGTCGTGCCATATCGCCATAAGAATTAGTGTGACACGAATTTAGGCGGTGGCTTCGTTTGGTTTAAGGACAAAAAAACGCCCTGCACGAACCTCACAGCGGGTGCAGGGCGGTAAAAAAAAATAGTTTAAAAAACCAAAGTCTTTCTATCGTTATTCGAACGTTTCCACGTATTCCTGTAATGGATCGTTCAGATATTCCTTGTTGAATAATTCCGGGGTGCATAACATGGCCGCTTCGATGCGGTCGATGACATGTTCGTTCAGGTCGGCCAACATCATGCCGAGTTCGGAAATTGCAGCAGACGGGCTTTTGTCTCCAGGGAGGGAAGCCAGCAGGTAACCGATATCCTTGTTCTTATGTGCCATGTCTTCGATGCTGCTGATAACGTAGGCGGCCATGTGGATAGCCTTCGCACCGGTACTGGCTATCTCGCGCAGTTTGCGGTTTACGTGGTCTACCCCGCGGCGTTCTTCACTCATCCTCCGGGCTTTTTCGCGTTCATCGGTAGAGTATCCCTTTCTTATTATATCTAAAATATCGATGGCATTGTACCGGTCCGACCATTCGGTAGATCTCTTTGACTGGAAGGGTTTCATAGCGCACCTCCTTCTTCGATAGCTGCCAATACAAGAGCAGATAGGATAACAGCCAACGCTTTTACATAGCCTTTCGCGTCGGCTTCGGTTTTACACTCGCAGATTCCCATTGGGATAGCGTTCAACATGCGGGCTACATTTGCCCAAGAAAAGATTCCCGTTTCGTGGGATAACGTTGCTTGTTGGGTACTGTTGTTCACCGGCAAACAAATGTTGTTTCGTTTGGACATAACTAACATTGTTTTCGGATGGTGGGTATAAAAAAACGGTCCCGCCTGTCCCTTTGTCCTACACCGAAACAGGCAGTTACGGCCATTAAGCCGTATCAAGGGGGTACGAAACCGTTATATCATAAATATATATGCATAGACATAAAAAATGCCGATACAAAGATGTTCGGCGGTCACCCGCCTGTTTCGAAATAGGACACTGCAAATATGGAAATTAAATTTTAGTTGTGCAAAAGAAAGGCATTATTTTTTTGTTTGAAAGCAATCTTCGTTGTTAAAATATCCTGTAAAACCCTCCAAATCCGACATACGGCGAAAGCCCGTTACGCCCCACGCCATACCCAGCAATCACGCCCAAGCCGAACCGACTTTCTTTGCGGTAGACTATCTCCTTTTTCCGGTATATGTCAAGCTGTTCCAAGGTCGGCCTGAATCCGCTTACTACCGCCCGGTAATCATCTGTTTCGTAAATTTTCTTGCTTATTGGCACAGGCACATAGATAGTGTCGTAAACTAGTAAGGTGTCCGCTTTTGAATACGAATATATAGGAAAGGGAACTTCCACTTCTTCCACCATCACTTCATAAGAAGGGATCGGTAGTTCCGATCGGAGCGTGTCGACCACCGTATCGCGTAGGATCAATTCCTTTTCAGAAGTTTTGCGCACTTGGTAGCCAGCCGCAAAACCAGCTACCAGGCACACAACCGCCAATATTACTTGCCAGCGTTTCATAACAGATTCCAACCGGCTATAACGTCCGACATCACCGCTTCACGCCCGTTCTCCACTTTACTCATCCCGGCAACGATCCGGATCATTTGTTCGCGGTCGAAGCTGATCAGGGCGTCGGGAGCGATCCCGGCATAGATACTTACTAGCGACACATAAGCAGCTGTATTGTTTTCGTTTTCCGGCGCCCAACGGCTGATCATCTCTCTGATCGTGTTCAGCTGATATTTATTATAATAGTTCGACAGGATTTTAAACATTGCTCGATAACCATAAGCCATGTTTTTGAACTGCTTAAACTCTTTGTCCCGGCTAGGATTCACCTCGCCTTGGAATACGTCACTGTTACGCCTGATGTTTCCGGGGTTGTTGTTTCGCAACCCCCGGGGTAATTCATTCTGTCTCATCGTCTATATCGTTTATAGTTTTATTCATCTCTCCTCTTGGAGGTATTCTTCCTTCACAATGTCGGACATTACACCTGTTCCATTCCGCTTCTTTGTACAGCAATTCCAGTTCATGGTATTTATGTATCCAATTCAATTTATCAGCCTGTTCTTTACGCAACTCTACATAAAGGGCATCTATTTTTAAATCTCGTTGGGTTATACGCTCTTCCAGCCAAACCACGTTATCTTTTTTTCGGCTTCCGAGCCATCTGAAAAACTCTAAGCCTCCAATAGATCCTAGTATGGTTGCCACAATTGTTGCTATACTATTAATGTCCATATCTTTGTTAATATTTAAAGAACATCTAAGTTCTTGTTTTACTTTATAAACCACCCCTTTATTGCGATGTATTGGAGGTGGTTTTTATTTCAACATTTTTGCGTTTTGAACTATTCTTTCCCTGCTCCTCCTTTCAGTTCGGCAATTTCTTTTTGTAGCGCCAGGATCGCTTCCGCCATTTTAGGTACGCTGTATTCGTATCTCTCTACCGTCTGAGTCATGGGAACCGGTTGCCCGTCTTCCTGTAACGTCATCGGGGTGTCGGCTGATACTGGGACTTCTTCAACTACTGTTTCCGTTAGAGCATTTGGAGATGATGCCAACGTATTGGCTGATGTTTTTAATGCAAATTCAGTTTCGTCTCTATTGTTTTTTGTAAGGTCTTCTGATCTGGGTGTTTGATTATTTGTAAACTCGAAGCTATCAAGCGTATAATAACTTTCTAGTATAACAGCAAATACACTTGACTGTTCAGTATATTTATTAACAATATCGACACAAATATAATCACCATCTTTATATGGATCTGATATATAAAATATACCACATGTATTGTTAGAACATTTATAAACTTTTGTTCCAGCCATATTGCCATTTAAATAATAAGATATTACTTTTTCAATTACTCCATAAGCATTTCCGTAGGTCCATCCACCTAATATTTTAATATTAAAATTAACATCACCTGATTTTTTTCTCACCCTAAAAGCTTTTTTAGCTATTAGTTCGACGTCTAAAATCTTCCTGTTCACCCTAGCATTGCTAGGGTTAGATTTTAAACCCAGAGAGCTCATTAATCCCTTTGACGATTCGGTTACTTCCGGCTGTTTTGAAGTAAATAACTCTACAAACCTGGCTATTGACATATTCTCTCCCGGTTCCCCGTTTTGGGGATTAACTAATGTCACATACCAATCATTCGGTAAGGCATCCGTTTTAATTTTTAGTCCATTTAAAGCTTGATCTGAGCTAATATCTGCCATATTTTTTCGTGTTGTGGGCACATGCCCGGT
>NZ_JAMOKT010000077.1:0-28523 GCF_023656795.1 Parabacteroides caeci | reverse complement strand
CTTTTCGGCCTATTTTTCCGTTTTTATTGGTCACATAGCCCGCTATGCTTCTCATAAAAACTGAAAAATATCCTCGAAAACAAATCTCAAAACTGTGTCGAGCAAAATTTAAACAGGCTCTAAGTTGTCCGGGATATCGTTCTCGTTTTTAACAAGGTTTAAATAGGTCGATATTTCGGCCAGCTGCCAGGTAAAAGTATAACTGCTTGGTAATTCGTTCAAAACATATGTCGCATTGCTCTCTGTTACAACAATCTTCCGGATAGCAGTTGCTTCATATACATATTTTGCACGGCTGGGAAAAAAGTCAAGTAGCCAACGGCGAGAGTATTCATCCAGGTAGCCAGTATTTTTCGTATACTTTCGCTGGGTGTCTACCTGATACTCCTCCCGCACATCGCCAAATTCAGCTATATTATGTTCATGTTCGGCATTCAGGCTGTTTGTTCCTGTCGCCCGGAAAGTATCTAAACCTCCTAAGCTATTTTCAAAAAGATACCACTGTTCATCATCAGATATAGGATCGGAAAAAGCATATACCTGAGATTCGGACAATTTTGTACCGGACCTCTCTATCCATACTTCGTAATAAGACGGATAGGTGTTTCCAAGTTTACCGGCTATTACCGAATATTGAAGGTTCATTGTCGTAGCATGATCGGCAACACAAGTCCCCAGCGAAATTACTTTTGTTGATTTGTCCGGATACGTCGCTTTGAGTTTCGCGGTACATTCTTCTACAGCATAATAGGTCAGCCATTCAGGTGAATAATAGGTAACAGGCTTAATGCGCGGTTGCCAAGTCAGAAAATGTAGCTTCAACCAGTTCGATGCCGTATCAGCCAGATTGGCCACACCACCACGAACAACCCTAAAGTTATATTCTGTTCCATCAATTACGGCTGTAAATGTTTCTGCCAAGTTTGGCTGAACATAAAATAACGATCCGGCATCCAGATTGTAACTCAATTGTCCTTCGATAACCTCTTTCAAATCAATCCTGACCATGAGGTCGGGACCTGGCTCATAACTCTGCTCCAATAAAGTTTGATTCCCTTTTTTCAAAATAAAGGATATCAAACCGGTCGAGGATAACAGAAATTGATTCATGTTACCGGAGAGATTCAGCGCATCAGGTTTATTTAAAACTCCTTCCATTATTCATTTTTTCAGCAAATGTATTTGTGACTAACAGATAGGTAAAGGACAATTACCACTCCCTTAGAACAGGCTCTAACCATACAGTTAATGTTCCTTCTATTTTATCAACCAGAATAGGAATTTTCCCTGCTAAACGAATCTCTATAGCAAACCAACAGGCATGCGTCTCCACATGGTACCTTCCTCCGTGCCTGTATTCTTCTTCTGTGGGAGGTGGAAAAAACGATATCGGAGCTTGTTCTTTCAACTGCATCCAATTGTATTGACTTCCTACGCTATTCGACCAGCGACGGTTCCAGCGATACTTAGAGGATGGAAAATGTTCTGATTCAGATTTAGCAGAAGAAACTGGGTTATACAATTTTGTTGTCAAAAAAGTACATTCAGTTGGAACATTCTTACCTATGTTATATTTGATTACATTTGGTAATAGTTCCTGATTGTTTATTATTACTTTTTCATGGGCCGATATATTGAGTTTGTCAATATCCGACAAAAGCATTTTCGTTGTAACAGGGCGCATCGAGTTACGGAGCATATCATCATATTTACGCCAAAACTTTTCATACAATCCATCCGGACCGTTATATGCCAGTGAATAATCCCATATCCTTTCTCGTGTATCAAGATAGGCATAGATCGTTCCAGAGTCAAACCGTGAAGTTCTATGAGCCGTAAAGCATAGCATAGGTTTCAATTCCGATTTTTCCTGAGTCGAGTTTTCAGTATTACTACCTTGTGTAGGATCATTGTTCCAGACTATTTTCGAATTTATTGCTCTGGTCGTACCAATGTAAGGTGCAACACCACTTGATAGCGTTTCAAATTCTATGCTGACAAGTGTATCAGGAGACTCCTTTTTTTCAGCCTCCAGAGTGCCACCGGCATAATAACCACAATTTAAAGTACCTACTTTTTCTATCACGTAATCAACCGCAGAAAAGCCTTCCCGAATAATCCATCCCCGTGTAAGATCAATAAAGGCTTCCGGATACATAGCCGCTATTTCATACATTGACTTCGAAAGATAATCAGGAGTTAAAGAAACCAACTTTCCTTCATCATTACTATATGATAATACAGGGCCTTTCTCTGCCGACAACTTCACCTGCTTGTATTTTCCTCCGTGGTTGATACTAATCGGAGCCGTCAGCAATCTTGTTAGATCCTGACTTACATTACCGTCAGCGATCTCGTTAAACAGTACAATTCTGACACTTCGCCGAGCTTCGTCCGGAATAAACTCACAACAAAATTTGTAACGAAATATATCTAATATCATCGAAATATTACAACTCGGAACAATCTGATCGTAACGTATTTCGGCATTGACTATAGTATCAATGTTGTTATTCAAAAATACCATCGACTTAAACGGTTCTGTCCGAGAAAAGAAACTTTCTTCAAGCGTATAGCCCAAATACTTAAAAACCTCCTCCAATAAATGCATTGCTTTAATAAACGGAGTAATATAATACCCGGCCGGAGTTGAGACAGTCTTATCATCAACAGTCTCTTCCCGGTACTGTTCATTCCACAGGGTATAATAACCGTCCGGCTTAATAGGGCCACCAACCCTGTTCAGGCAAATTATCTCACCATTATCATGACTTTCTGCCAAGACTGGGAAACAGGAAAAACGAGGATCTGGAGTAATCATTAACGAGCGGACAAAGTTGATCGCAGTGGTAAGTGATGAAAATTTAACGACTTTATCTTTAAAGACAGTTGTTAATTGTACATCTTTCATTTTCTCATAAAAAGATCCGATGTTAAGGAAAAAAGATGTATCAATCCCATCTTTCCGGCTGGCAGACAATATAGCCTGCCGGCAACGAATTGAGAAAAGACCATCCTGAATCGTCGCATCTGCTCGTGAGGGCATTTTATTTACTCCTGCCATATCATCAGGAAAACCTAGTATCTTGCGATTATACTCATCCGAAGGAAGTTTTACCGGAAGCGATTGCTCTCCATACTCATTAAAAAACGGATTACTACGTTCCATTTCCAACACGGTACCGGGATTAAGTTTTAGTTCTTGCCCGGATGAATGCACTATTTTCATGACTTACTACCAATTTTACGGGATTCATTTAACTTATCTTGCTCTGCCTGTAATTCAGATTGCACAACGTATGCTTTCAGCGGCCCCTTATTCAACTGTGTAAGTAACGATACTAGCATCTTGATTATTGACAGAGGGATACCAACAGACGTATCATCCGGTTCCTTTGGCGTATTGCCGCTATAACCACCGGTTGCCATTCCCAAGACAGAACCGGGTAACGGGTTAGCATTTGTTTTCTGCCTACGCATAGCTTCGAGAGCAACAACGTGGTTCATGGCCGCCGGTTCACTCATGACGAAAGATGGTACAACATATTCTTTCTTATGAACCGGACCAGCCACCTCATACGGACTGCCATCACCGGACCAGCCTCCGACATAGTACCCGGCACTGGAGCTACTACCGGTAGCAACCCGCGTTCCACTACCGCCACCACTTCCGGAACCGTCCACAGTCATGTTCATTACTTTCTTGCGTTCTGCATTAGCAACCGCGATCTGAGCCGCCCCTGTCGTTGTCATTACAGCAGCAGCAATAGCCCCGGCAATAGGGCCCATCTGAGCAAAAGCCTGCATGATTGCTACAGCCGTATTTGCTATGATCTCTGAAACTTTAATAGCAAACTGAACATTGGCATATTTTTTCTGTACGGCAAGTTTCTTATTCTCTTTCTCCTTTTCCAGTCGGGCAACCTCTTCCGAGTTATCCCCTGCCCGTTGAATCTCCGCGTCATATTTTGCATCAATATTCGCCAGTTCTGCCTCCTGCAAAGCTGATACAGCGCCGGAAAACATATCCGAATAGTAATCAAAACTACTTTTCAGATATTTGATTTTCACTTGGGCTTTGGCTTTTTCAAATTCTTCTAAACTCAGCAACTCCTGATCACGTTGTTGCTGTAACCATTGCATTTCCTTTTCATACTCTTCTTGCAGAGAAACCAAGCCGTACTGCTGACGGATCTGATAACGCTTATCCTCTTCCTGTTGCAGGATATTGGTTTTTGCTTTCTCATAGGCAGCATCCAGTTCTGTCGTATCCAATCCGTCTTTAATAGCCATTTCCTTCTTGGCGTTATAAACGTCTTCCAGTACTTTCAGCTGTAATTCAGTATCTTCACCAACTGTTGTAAGATTGAATTGCCCTTTGAAATCCTTCAGCAAATCCTGTAAAGCTTTTTGCTGATTAGCACGGGATTGTGAAGCTTTCAAATCAGCATCCAATACAGCTTTATTTGCATCCTCGATCGCTTTGGCCTTTTCCGGCCCATTATTCAGTTCAAGAGAAAGAATGTCGTTCTGATAACCCTGATAAATATCCAGTCGTTTTTCAGCCGTTTCCGCATCTAAAGAAAGAGATAAAGCATCTGCCTGCTCACGTGTCATCTTCTGTTCTGCCACGGCTTTCTCCAATACCGTTTTCTGTTGGGTATAACCATTCTCGACTATTCTCAATTGCTTATCCCGGTTATCCTGCAAAGCGGCAATAACTTCTTTATCCCGCTTCTGTTCTATCTCTAACTGTTTCGTCTGCACATCAACAATCTGCTTATTGATCTCCGCCTGCATCTTCTTGCTACCGGCTTTCTTCAAATAGTCTTGCAACTGTTCAAGACGCTTCTGGTAATAAATAGCATCGGAAGAAAGTACCTGAAGATTGTAGAACTGTTCAGTCTGTTCAGACTCCAGCTTCTGTTTTTTCAAAAGGGCAAGCTCCGACGAATGGGTATTCTCCATTTCTTTCAACTTCAAATCCATCGCCGCTTTAAATTCGGAGTCCTTCATATTCTTACTGGAACCACCACCCGACTCTGAAGTATCGTTGGCTAATATATCATTGATAGTCTTACTGCTATCCATTACAATTCCACGTAGAGCCTCTGCCTGAGCATCTAGTAACTCTTTAGCTTTATCACGTCTTTCCCTTCCGCGAGCAACCATATCAGCTAACATTCTATCAGACTTATCTTTGCTGAATAAACCGGCAAAACCGACTTCCATTTCTTCCAGCCAGGATATTTGTTCCTGAAAAGCCTCCGGATCAGTATCCAGTCTGATTTTCTCCTTTTCAATTTCGACAAGCTGTTCTTTAGCCGCCTGAGCTTTCGCCATCGCATATATACTATCAATATATCTGTTGATAGCAGTCGTTGCCTTGTCTGTATTGATCTCCTCCAATGTCAAATTCCCCAGGTATTCAGGTGATAATTCATTGATCTTTTTTAAGGCAGACAAACGACGTTCTTTCGATTCCGACTCATCACGAGCGACACGTAAAAATTGCTCCAATTCTGTCTTTTGTTCGGCAATATTTTGAGCAGCTTCAGTTTCAACCTTATTCAAACGCCTCTGAACAACCTCCATCTTTGTCAATTCCTGATTTGCTTTGCGCATATAAAGCAACCAGGTCAGTATCACGGCTCCCATCAGTGCATAAGGATTTTTCAACATAGTTGCATACATTGTTTTCAAAGAAGAGATAATCTTCTCATTCCACAATACCTGTAATTTATCAACTATAATTGCAGACTTTACAGCTACAGTGTAAGCTGATAAGCCTATAACAACAGCCAGTATTTCAGTTGTATTTTCGCTTACCCATGTTGCTAATGTGACCAGTTTACCCGTCCAGTGTACTGTCTGGTTCATGGCTCCAATGATCGCCGGGTTAAGTTTTTCCATTAGGTCGATAGCGAGCAAGTTCATTTTATTACGAGCCTGAGCACGTTTCGCTTCATTCGTGTCCGAATTGATCTGAGCCTGTACGACAGCCTTATTCGTACCAGTCACAGCGGCCGTGTAATCTTCAATGTCCTTTTTATTCATAACAAGGATTTCAGCCATCTTCGCATGTTCAGCCCCAAACAAGGCGGTTGCAGATTCGCCATTTTTGAACCTAGTTTCCAATTCACCAATGGCCAGGGAAAGATCGAACACTCCATTCTTATAACCGATCCCCTTCTCCTTCATCTTCAGTAACACCTTGTCTAAGCTGTTACCGGCAATAGAAGCCTCGGAGTACTTCGGCGCAACCGCTTCGATCAAACCTATATGCTGTTCCAGTTCAATATTCATAAGCTTGGCAGTTGTTCCCGACTTTTCAAAAGCATCCGTAATATACTGGATATTACCTGCACCAGCCTGGCTACCGGCAGCAATAGCGTTAATGATCCGTCGGCTGTTCTCTGCACCGAGGTTCATTTGATTCATGACAGTAGTAAGAGCTTTGGCTGCCGGTTCCAGCTTATCTTTACCGGCAATCGAAAGGTATATGGCATCCTGAGCAACCTTTTCCAACGCTTCTGCATTCTTGAGCAATTCCGGTCGCTGGCTACCAATGATAGCAAACGAATCATCAATTTCCACGGCACTCTGCCTGATCCGAACACCTTCCTCTGTTACAGTCGTCGATAACCGTTTTGCACCATCTTCCAGCTTCTTTACATTATCATCATCCAACCCTGTCAAGGCTTTAAGGTTCGCTGATGAAGATTCCAATTTATCCCGTTCGTCCCGGAACTTGGAAAATGCCATCGTGATACCGGTAATAGCAGCAATACCCGTTCCGATCAGTCCCATGTATTTACCAATGAAATCGTTGGCACGAGAAAAAACCGATGCCTGGCTAGCAACTTCCAGCCGCATTTCCTTTTGTGCAACCAAAAGCTCACGGCTGATATTTTTCTGAACCTCTAACCTTTTATTATACAAATCTGTATTCCGGATAGAAGATCGTAATTGCTTATCCACTTCCTTCTTTGCACGCAATAATTCATTATATGTCGCACCACTAAGATTCTTCAGCACACGTTCTGTATCCGCTACTTCACGTTTATAATCTTCATACTTTTTCTTCAGAGCCGTTAGTTCCTTTTCGATCTTTTTGGACTGAGCAGAGTTTCCACGGCCAGCCGTCTGTAAATCCAACAACTTATTTTCCAGTTCACCGATCCGCTTCTGGAGTTCGTCCGCGCTGGTCATTGCCGCACTATTATCCAGATAAATCTTTATACTCCTGTTCAAATCATTCGCCATACCTATTCTCTATCCTCCTTGTCTACAAAAATTCGCGTTGCATCGATCTGCATATCGGCGGCATATTCCGCTACCACATCTGCCAAAAACGGCAAGTTCTTATCAATCACCGGATCAAACCATCGGATCGGCGTCCGGTTCCCGGTTCCCATCTTAAAGAAAGAAAGCGGATTCGTCTCCTTTAATTTTCCATGTTTATCAGTCCATCGCGATCCGCCACGAAAACCACCCTGACCACGACCGGCCCCCTTATGTATATAAACTCCTTCACGGGCGAAACTAAAACCAATCCTTTCAGCTTCCCCATTCCGGAAATACACATTCGGTTCAATTGATTCTGATAGCTGTTCATCCTGCTTCACCAACATACGGACATTACTCCGCAATTGTCGGGTTACATCAATACTCCAGGCCTTCACATCATCGTTAAATTGCTTCAACTTCTCTTTGTCCTGCCGTCGTTCGTAACGGGCAACAGCACTGACCGACTCCAGCGATATTTCAAAAGGCAACCCTTCGCGGGCACCTAAAAGGGAGTTTTTCCGTTTAGGTGTCCGCATCTGATCGCTAAGTTTCTTCATCACACCCATATCACACCCACATCGATTCGTTGATAAAATACTGTACCGGCCTTCGGAGATTAAAGCCCAACATCACACCATAGAAGTTTTCCGACATGGGGCCCACGCCGCGCATGGTCATACTGTCGACCTCTAAGAACTGAAGTTCGTTTCGTTCTTCTTCCCGGTCTACCATCATCCGGCAAACGATCTGCATCAGGATTTCTTTACAGTCAGCCTTCGACTTATGTACAGCGTCAATGTTCCCTGTCTCACTCTGTTTGAGTACAGCAATAAAGTACTGAGGGATATTCACCAGATTATCACTATTGATCCACGAAAAATCGGAGTTGTGCCCGTCGATGGCAACAAGCACATAGTCCCGGATGGAAGATATCCGCGCTTCCAGATCGGAGATTTCTTCTACTTCATCGCTTCGTAAAAAGTGACAGTCGGTATCTGTGTGCCTGATCGGAGCCAAGTGCCGGGCTAGAAATTCGGAATATTCAAAATGTTTATACATACAGCATCCGTTAATTTACGGATACAAAAAAAGCCCCCCGAAGGGAGCTTCTAAAGGACATTTATGTAGGTTCAATCTTCCGGAAGGAGTAAACGAAGCAACTCTTCCAATCGCATCGCGGCACGGATGCGTTCTTCTTTCGCATATTGCTCATTCACATCGGCTACAATATCTAGCAAATCAATGGCTTCTTTCTGTGTCATACGGCCTTTCCTCCTTTCGAAACAGTTAAATGTCGAGCACTTACAGAATATTTATTCTCATAATTCGATAATCTATATTGCAATCGCCCTACTTCCTCCCACGCTCTTTCACAACGCTTTGTACATTCAATTAAGGATTTTTCGAGATTTCTGATTTCAACCATAGCTTCTTCCAAATTATTAACCTGGGTCATGCCTGGCCTCCTTTCTTTGCAGAGAAATACACCCAACAAGCCGCGATCACAAGCGGTAAAAAACACATAGAGAGAACAGCCAATAAAGCGGCTGTGTACATCTTTGCTTCATAAACATTTTTACAGGGAGTAACAGCCTTCGGAAAGTAATTATACATACGGGCAATTGATTCCCAGGCTGATGGATTAAATACTTGTACATGCTTCTGGCTTCCAGATACAGGTACGGTTAATGAATTTGTTTTCATATCATGAACTGTTTAGCGATTTAGGCAGAAAACAAGAACGGCTGCCATTTCCCGTGTCGCTAAACAGTCCATGATCTTACCACTCCGAAGAGCAAAAGAAAATGTGGGAAAGGCAACCGCCTTAATATCATATAATAGGGGCATAAAAAAAGCCCGCGAAATGTTCGAGCATTAACCGTGCTCTACGGGATGATTAAGTTCATCGGACTGTTTAGCATTGCAAAGATGGGGAAAGTTTTTGGGATGGCAAAGAAACCACGTATCTTTGTTGAAAATAATTGCGATATGAAATCACTCATAAATTATTTCCGTACCCTCAGAGAGCAACATCTTCGCGAGCGTTGTGTAAAGTATGCCATTAAAGCCCATGAAGGAAAAGAAAAAGGTTTCACCGTTAGTATTTCAGCCCAAGACATTGAATTATATATAAAAGAGGGCCAGACTTTTCAAGAAAGAATGCATCAAAAAGGTTTCTTATCGTACAGCAAACATGAGGATAGTTTCTGATATAACAAAAAAGGCCTGACAAACTGCCAAGCCTTCTCCAAATTGATAATGTCAGTTATCAATGAACGCCCAATTTAAGAGCTGTATCCTTTATCTTATCGAGATAACAAAATGCCTTTATGTATTCTTTTTTTGAGATGGACAAATTTTATGATCTTGATCAACCCATAATATTCGAAGATAATTTTGATTCCGAATACCAAAAATTCTAAGCGTTCCGTCGAGACGCAAAGAAAATAAACTATCTAAATCATCCAGTTTCAATTCTACCAATCTTTCTTGAGCCTCCTCACACAAATCCTTTATATCAATAGAGTGATGTTTTGAACGGCCATTTTTACCCGTTGTTTCCCGCTCTATCTCTTTCCACGTCTTTGTCTCAAAGTCACGCAACTTTGGATATATTTTACTCAAGAAGAAAGCCCTTGATACATCAAGACTTATTTGATGTACAATATCCACTGGTATTTTTCCATTGAAATTATCTTTCAACTTTTTGTAAAAATCAGAAAAAGAAACTGTTTTTTTTTCTGATATTTTATCTAGAGCCTCATATAATGAATTATCACCATAGTTATTCAGCAAAATAAACAACTCTTCTGATACTTGAAAAGTCACATCACCTAAAGCCGATTCCAATCCCCACCTTCCATTGATATCAAATTGACCGATCTGCCAACAAACCAATTGGTCCTGATAACTAAGCAAAACAGATTTAGCCTGTTTTGCTTGTGAACCTGGAGAAGAAGAATATGCTGTTTTGGGTATTTTAGCCATTTATGATAAAGAACTATAATATTCTGCCATTGAATCATTTGTGATTACCGTATTTCCTCTTTCTGTAGGAGCATATCCCCTACGCGCATTTTTCCATGGAGCTTCTGTGTGCGTCAAATCAATAAGCCATTGAGCTGGTTTATCTCCGTAATACTGCAACACACTATCTATCGTATCTATCTGTTCTTCGGATAATTTTTTTTCGTTCCCTATAGTCATATTTTGATACGATACACTATACCATCCTTTGTGAAAATTAAAGAGCTCTCGAACTACCGGACCATTTGCCCATGCTTCTATTTGTTCTGGAAACAAAGACTTCTCATCCCATACCAATGACCATGCCTGACAATAATAAAGTAATTTGTGAAGCTTCATGGTAGAACACTCTTTAATTCGTTTTAAGATGTAAACAGCTACATCATAAACAGAAACACAACCATGATCTATTTTAGAATTTAGAGAATCTTCCTTTGAATATTTCAAAGATTTATAAGGAATACACTTATCTACTCCAATGGAATTTTGTACATCTTTATTCCACCAAGTATCATTCACTTCATGTGCCTTATACGAAATATCACCACGATTTAAGCCATTACTTTCAGCCCCTATCTGTTTCATAGATTAAAAAAAGTGTTCTTATTCAATGAAGCCATATACATCTTTCAATATAGATAAAATATTATCTCGCTTCCGCAGTAAAATATCATCATCTTCTCCCAAAATAGAAGACACCTCTGGTAAAGATCTCAAGTTATAATTATAATTGAAATCAAAAATAACTTCTTGGGTATTTTCATCCCGATGCAAATTCAGATTCAAAAAACAGTTGTCTGACATTTTCACACACCTCATAATGCTTTGCATTTGTAACGGCATTTCTTTTGCAGCCAATAAGCCTATATCTGAAGCCACAAAATTAATGCGATCTCCAACCTCTTCCCCCGAACAATAAAAAGTACTGTTTATCCCAAAAGAAGAAACAGGAGTATGAGGTAACAATCTAACCATTGTTCTAATAATAGAAGTTGCTCGACGAAAAACTGGTTCAATCCTATTAATAACCGACAATTCAAAACGATCCTTTAGTACGCATAAAGACAAATCATTTGTAATAAATTTCAATGAAGCATCCATATTAACAGGAATTTGCATCTGAATATTTTGTTCTCCTGTAAGCAAATAGTTTGCAACCCACTCTTGTGTAAGAATATACTTATTCCATGCTCCTACTATTACAAAATGTGCTATATTTTCTTTTTCTTTCATGGTTACTTCTTTTAGCTATCTTTTTTATAAAACAAATAGATCGGATACAAAGATATTTATATATACTAAATATTCAATAAAATTACAAATAATAATTTCATCACAACCATTAGGATATTTGGATGTAACCTAAAAATGCCGGGCATTTCTGCCATACCTTCTATAAATTAACAATGTCAGTTATTCAATGAACGTCCAATTTTAGAGCAGTATCCTTCTACACCAAGTTCAACCCACCAATACGACGCCCTATATCCTTTAAAGCTATATCTAGCCGTGAAAGTTCTTCTTCCGTAAATTTGCAAACCTTCCCATGTACACAATTCCCGTTAAGTCGTTGATAAAACCATGAAGATGATTTGCCAAAATAATCCTTAGCCAGATTAGAAACAGACAGATATGGCAATACTGGTTCCAATTTCTCCCTGATGGATAGAAGTTCTTTAATTTCATCTAGTTCTTTATGAATCCTATTAAAATCTTCTTGTACTGCCGTTGTCAGTTGTGCTATTTCCTGATCTGTCATATCATTCATCAAGGCAGTCATTTCAACATCAATAGTAGATCGGTCAGCTTCTGGGGTAGACTTCCACTGTTCTTTTAATTCGAAATACCGTTTTACTTTATCCATAACTGTAACTTTATAACATTCATAATAGATAAGGTAACTCCCCCTCTGGCCATGAGGGGGAGAACCTTTCTGGTTAATAATACTTTCCGAGTTCTTTTAGCTCTCGCTCCAATCGCCGAATTTCTTTATCAACCACCGCTTTCATGTACTTACTTTTAGTAGTCAGTTCATGATACTTACGGAGATAGAATAGCAGGTCTTTTTCAACCTCTTCTATCCGGGCCTTTAGCCCATCGTCACTATGCATAGAACGCTTGTCTTACGACATTACAAAGATAACAAAAATATTATCAACAGCAATAGATATGATAATATTTTTCTTATCATGTTGTATTTTTCTCTTTTTATAATAACTAAAACCGCCCCACCTATCACAGGCAGAGCGGCAAAATACTAACCCAATAACTATAATACTAAAGCAAAACTCTATTTGTTCTTCTGTTTCATCTTCTCATCTCGCTCGATCGCCATGTCAAGCGTATAAAGTGCATCGTAAAGCAAACAATGCTTTACCTGCTCTTTCTTTGTTACATCTCCTGAGGCCATTTCATCAACAATACGTTGTTGTATATCGAATATGTCACCTCCCTCGCTATCAGCGGAACCGGGAAACACACGGGAAAATTTCTTTTGAATAAAACGCATACTACCCAGAAAAAACCAAAACATAACGGTTTTTACCGCCGGATCTACCTCTTTAATCAAATCTACCGGGCCATCTTCCGATATAGAAAAATTGCCATCTTTCCAGATCACAGATAAAAAATTATCCAGTGCAGTATTAAAATCATTCTTCATCTGCTGTTGCCAGCTTTGCAACATGATAAACTGTCCATAGCTAACATTCGTTAAACCATCTTCCGGGCCGGTAAGTGTCCGATCTTTCAAAACATAGACAGGGAACGGATTCCGGGTTAAACGGATATCCAGGTCACACCCTTTATCAGTCTCACAAAACAGGAAATCATACACAGCACTTAATACTGTCAGTTGTTCAGGAGTTAGATAAACATTCATGCCAGGAAGAGAAACAGCATAACCATTGCCGGTCGCTCTACGATATGCACGAATACGCCCCCCCAGGCAGAACAGCAACATTTTTAGTTTAGCTTCCTGCACCGTACACCGTTGCGTTAATATGACAGCAAGAAAACAAAGTTGCTCCGCCGTCATTTCGTTCCAATCCCCAGGAACAAAATAGTTTTTTCCTTTAATTGTAATCTTTCTCATAATACAAATATGTGCTTGTCTTTTGAATTAAAATCGAACGTCATCGGTGCCGGTATCCCCAAATCAATAGCATTTGCAACCATAAAATCCGTTATCATTGCTTCCATCGCGATCACCTGTTCAGCATAGAAATTGCCGTTATCTACCGGATCTGCATAAAGCGGATAGATAAACGGATTGAACTCCAGTTGTCCGGCAGCTGTACGCTGAACACGGGTCGTCTGGCTGGTATGCAGTTTCGCCACATTCATGGCCAGCCAGACACGGATATATTCTATAAGCTCCTGCCGTATCGGATCAGTCGGCGTTATCAACTCTTCACGTAACGATTTATCCAATGCCCGGCCGATCCACCGCTGCAACTTCATTTCAAGCGCATCCAGCAACGGCCGAAAGTGTTCAAATGTCAATTGTGAATAATTGATATTTACTTTTCCAAAATCCTGAAACTCTTTTGCAGTGTTCAGATATCTGCCGGTAGCCATTCGGCTATAATACCGGCTATCCTTCCACTCTGGATATTCTTCTAAATGACCGGTCAAATATTCGAGCAACTGATCGAGATTTCTCCACCCACGTTCCTGCATACTTTGTTCCGACCTGGCAATCTTTTGGTCGCTGGCAACAGTCAATTTATCATTGCGTGTTACAGTATGGCCACTGTCACCAATTAACACCCCCAGTTCCGGACTGGCCAGCGATAAAGCTAATGGACCTAATGCACGGGCGACCAAGACGAAAAGCTTTAAATCGCTGGTATTATCCGAGTTACCAGATAACCTTTTAACTAATGCTTCACCCAAATAAGGAAGAATATACTTATCATAAGCATCATCCAGATAGGGGACCATGACCGTAAAAGTAAGCGAAGCATTTACTTTTACAGTCTGTCTCAAATCATCAATCGTCTTTATAAATGGTTGTATCATGGTTTAGACTTTTTCGTTTCCAATACTCTTTTCCGATCCCGTATTTTTATCCAGCGTGGTCAACATGATATTCTTAACCCCGAACTCAATGTTTTTATCCCATCCGTTGATCTCTTTGGCTAAATAAAGCGGCAATAACATCATATCCCGAAGCGGTTTAAACAACACCTGTGCGATGATAAATAACTCACGGGCCTCAGTACCATTTATATTCTTTGACTTGCCGGGTGATGCACCTTTTAGCGACGGATGTACCGCCATAGTGTTGCAAATCACGTTTGTAGCCTCCTCGCTGTCTTCAATGTATTCGCCTCCTTTAATAAACGACTCCAACGGTTTGATAATAATATCATTTTCCTCATATTTATTGATCCGGTCATACTGGAAATGCGAAACAAAACTCTTGCCCGCATTCTCTTCTCCGGAAAGAAAGTCATTCAGGTTTTGCAAAAATTTCTTTTTACAAGCAACTTGTTTATCAGCTTCTGCATCAGTAATACCTTCTGATTTATAGAGTTTCGGCCAAAAACTCATATTGATCGACACATGATATTTCAATACCATCTGGTTCTTCAAAAGGGCTTTCTTAAATTTCGGTATAGCACAACTGAACTCGTACCAATCCAGGAAAATACTCCACCAGTACGGTCGATTGTAATAATATCGACCGGGAACCGGCATATTTAGGCTGACAGTATAACCGCTTTCTCCTTCATCATCCTTCTCACCGGTATCAGGATTAATTGCCAGTCCTGTACGAACTTTCAAATCATAAAGAGGTGATTTTCGATCAAGCAACCGGGTTACTATCACATCATCCGGAGCACTCTGCTCTCCCCATTGCGACGAATAACCGTGATATTCGATACGTTTTGTAACATCATCCTGCTTACTTATCCGACTGAAACACATTTCTCGGTGCCATATCTGTACAACCCGCGGTTTATCGTTTTTTAAACGTTTCCCAAAGGATAAGTGTACAAAAGCATCTCCAAACACGACCAGGTCGGCAGCAACCTCCTGCATGACTCTCATATAATTGCTATCAGACAGGAATTGAAATATTTCCGGAGCGTCGTCAGGTAGCAATTCGTCGATCTTAATCTCTCCTTCGCTTTTCGTTCTGCGAAATACTGTAAGGCCATCGCCGTAGGCCATGTTAGATTTAAACTCAATATTACTTCCCACGATCGTGTTCTCGTGTATTTTCTTCATGATAATAAGCGGTAATTTATTATCATGACCGAACGGAACAAAATCTATTTCTTTCTTGGCTACTGTCGAACCTTTCGCTGGAATTACGGTAGTAGCCGTAAACTTTTTATCTTCCAGAAACCCGACATCTTCCGTCATTACGACAGCGGCACCGGCTCCCTGAAGAAAAGCGGTATTGCCAAACTCATATACATGTTTCCGAGCCATTACGCATATATTTTTTTACCATTAATCCGGATGATCATGCAACGCACAAATTTACGCGGGAACCGTTCTCCTTTTATTCGGATATTCACCGTACTGCCTTTTGCATGTATCGAGCTGAATACAGCCGCTTCATAGTGTTCAATAGAGCCGGGTGAGCCATTGCCCTCCCGACTCTCATTCAACCGCACATACGAGAAAGAAAACATCTTGTAGCGTCCCCGTTCATCCTTCGTTTGCATCACATCCCAGACATCACTTTGTTTTATCCTTTTTTCCATACTTCCACCACAGATAAATTAAACCAGCCACTGCCATCAACACGCCGATCAGCCACCACCAGAGCGGCTGCGTTCCGGCTTTAATATCCAGATCCGTATTCTCTGTTTTCTCATAGCTTGTCTCCCGATCCGTTTTAACCTTACCGTTCGAGTCCTCTTTCGTATTTTCCGATATATCGGACTTTTCATTTTGAGATTCCTGCTCACTACCTTCTGCCCATCCTTCATTTTTAACGGGATAGTTCCCGTTCTGATCGGGGGGCTTACTAAGATCGTAATCCTTCCAGTGTATCCGAAGATTTCTCCACCGGTCGACGACGGTGGTGGTGGCGGTAATCTTCGCATCAGTTCGAGCTGTAAGCCAAACAAGCTCATCTCGTTCCTGCGATCTTTCACTATCGTGTACACCGTCAGAACGACGAACAGCACAACCCAGCAAACAAGCAACCAAAATTCCGGAAATCGTAAATATTCGTACATATTTCATGTTATTACCATCCAAAAGGAAGTTCATAAATACAATACCTCATTCACATTTTCTCCCAACCGGCTTCAATATCAGCCATGTCAATATGCACTCCATTCTCCACATAACACATTGCATCCACTAAAGCACACATGGTTCCTTTATCAGTTAGATCCAGCCCACAACATTCCGGCATCTGCATTTCCTTACAAACTGTACGCACATATGCCGCTGTATCATTCTCATTTCGTGGTGCCCAGCGTTCCACGATATCTTTAACCGTATGCAGATTGTACGAACGCTGATATTTCTGTAACAGTCTCATCATGGCCCGTACACCATCTGACATTGTTTCAAACTCTTCAAAAGCTTGATCTTTCTTATCTGCTTTTGATACTTCGCCTTTCCAGTCGTTACGTTCCGAATTACGGATATTACCCGGATTATTGTTCCGGATTCCCCTGGCTTGTTTTGTCATTTTTATCCTCCTTATCTAAAATATTACTGATGTTCTTACCTAATTTCGATTCTATTTCTCCCCGAAGTTGTAGTTTCAGTAACTTCGGAAACAACATTTTGGGCCAAATAATCAATACACTCCCTAACATACTCCACAGTTCACATGCACAAGCCAGAGCGCACCCTCCTTTTGTTAATAGAGAAGCATCATCGCTAAATATCCGTTCAGTGGCATACACAACCAGCATAAAACCACCATATACGATAACCTTTGCCGGTGTATCTCTCCCACTCTGAGAAAGCAGGAATTTACCTTGTTTTCTGGCCGAAAGCATTCCGAAAGCCATATCCATCAATATAGCCAACCCCATAGCAGCGAAAGCATATTTAACTGGTGCCATGAAGTTCAACAAAAAAGCAACAAAGCTCATCAGCCATCCCCAGGAAGAATTAAGAACTCCCTGAAGCTTCACCAAAATACGCTCCACGATCGGGGCAAATGTTTCTATTATCATCGTGATCAATCTTTTCTGCAAAGATGCCGGGATGTTTGATTGATATAAAGGACAAAGTCCTTTCCCCCAGTGGAGCCGAAGCGAAACTCGAACCCCGCCGCCGCCAGGCGGCGCGACCAAAAAAAAAGCCCTACCCACCCGTCACGGGCGAGCAAAGCCAAGCCGACATAAATATCTTATTTAAGCAGTAAACCTTTTATATTTAAACGGTTTTATCTCATTTACTTCATTCGATTCAAGAGGTGAACTCTCTACCATTTTTCTTTCGTCTATAATTTCATCCGTTTGTGTCTCTTTTTCCAATTCTACAATAAATGGTACAGGTGGAAAAAAAGTAAATGTTACGGCCCATTCTTTATAAATTTCCATAGTAAGACTATTCATCCATGAAATACGACATTTCAAGCCATTCAAACACATATTGATAAGAGTCATTTTACAACAGGTCTCCGATACATCCCCTCCGAGAAATGTTACTTTCCTGTTTTTTTCAGCAGCAGCAAGGAAGAGTCTTCCGCTACCACAACAAGGATCATATACATTTTTCCCTTCTATCGGATTGAGTTCTGCCATCAATTTACAAAGGGATGGGGGAGTAAAAAACTGACCTAATTTTTCGTTATAAAAATGCTCTTCGAAATATTCCCCTAAAACGTCCTTTAGTCCCTGTCCGTCATTATCCATCTCGATCACCAGCGCGGCAAATGCTTCCTTTAAGATTTCAAGTTCATCACGACTATACGACTTTATTGTCTTAAAATATAAATCCTCTTGCTTTCCCATTGACAAACAACAAATAGCGATAGTCAGGAAGTCATTAAATACCTGACTCCGCCCATATCGGGCGGAGAGGCTGTCTATATAATCTGAAAATTTATCCATGCTTAGGTATTAAATCAAATGTTTCAATAAGATCATCAACCGCCTTATTTCTTCGGCTGAATAAAGAAACGACATTTGTATCTGTATCTTTAGTTATAACTATTTTGTTTTCAGTCACTTCTACATTTACATAATCGCCAACACAAAAACCGTACTTTGTCAAATAATCACCTTTCAAATTAATACCTGCAATGTATGTTTTTTTATACGGCAAACCGCATACTTTTAATAACTTAGTTAACATCTTGCCCTCCTTTCTGTGCTTCTTCAACCTGTAAATCAGAAAATAAATAAGCAACAGGAAAAAATTCATACGCTGTTTCTTCCGTGGGTTCTATGTTAGCTTCAATTGCTTCACCTGGCTTTGTCACACTTTTCTTTTTCGACCAAAGAATAAACGCTTTAGAACCTTTTTTTATGTTGTAACCGTCTTTTTTCCACTGTGCGAATGTTTTGAATATGGTTGCTCCACTTTCTTTTCTATACCAATCCGCAATAATATCGTTTATCCGGATAGATGACCAGTACAAAAATTGTTGTTCTGTTTCTGCATGTCTTAATTGCTCCTCACGATAGGCACGCGCTTTAATAGATAATTCGATAAGTGCAGCTCTACGCACATCTATTTGTTTATTAAGATTAGTTTTCATAATTTTGTCGGACTTTAAAAAGTGAATAAAAGATTACTTTTCCCCCCTAGAGTGCTGTAACATTCTAGGGGGTTTTTATTAACAGGCATATAGGTTACGGATCTCTTTTTCTGTCTCTTCAATCGCCTTTGCAAAATCTTTCATCCAAATATCAATAACCTCTTTGATACATTTCGGATTCGAACTTTCAAAAGATTGCCCTTTTGCGTCCACTATTTGAATTTGCGCATTTTGGTTATCGTGTGAAATGGCAAATAAATCTAACGATTTGCGCTTTCCTGTCAATTCTTGATACTTTTCTTTCAATGCTGCGAGTTTGTCGGTCTTTTCCATCAAGGCGGAAAAATCGACTTTACTAGGTTGCTGTTCTGTAACCGTTACCGCTGGAGGGATGGAGAGGTTAAGAGCGGTTTGTTCTGTTTTTACAGTTTCATTTTTTGAAACTGTCATTGCTGCGTTACCTTGTACGCCTGTTGTCTGTGCGCTTGCTGCGCTTTTTGCTGTTGTAGCCATAATAATATAACTTTAAAATGTGAATAAATACAGGGTGATTGCTGTAACAATCTTATTCCCTTTTGATTACAATACAAATATACAACTATTTGATTTACTGCACAATAGCCAACATCTCAGCAAAAGCGTTTAATATACAAATGGATATTAAACAGGTCAAAAGCAACTATTTAAGCTGTGTTTTTGACACAAAATATTTTTTTTGGTCTTTAAGATCAAAAAAAGAGAAACAATCTACCTTAGAGCCTGTATTCAAGTCGATATTGACAACAAATGCGTACATTTGTTAAATAAATACAAATACAGGCAATTTCTCTCGGTATTCTCACAAGAAAAAAGTCAATTTATTGACTTTTAAAAGGAAAGGGGGTATGGGAAAACGTAGTTTTCTCATTGCCTGGCAACAGACCACGCGACGCCCTCCAAAAAAAATGCGGCAGCAGATTCGATTTTTCGCCTTATCTGCTGCCGCCCTCAAACGGATCGCGCATGAAATGCGCCTACCGATTTAATGTAAAAAGATGATGCCACCACTTGCAACCGCAAGATCCGGCATAAAGAAGTTTGCACCAACAAAAGCCGTGTCCCATGCGTCAGTGACGTGTGTCTTGTATTCGTCCGGTGCATCAGGACTATCTTCGGTGGCTTCCGGGCTCTTATCTTTTTCAAAGCCGTTCTTACCAACCTTAACGGCTGTCTGTTCCATTGCCAATTTTAAAAACTCGTTGTGGTACATATTGAATACAGGATAGAGTAGATCCGGATCATTCTTTAATGCACGGTCTATCTGTTCATGTCGCCAGTCATGGCGGCTGGTCTGACCTATATAAACATCTGTCACATCCCATCTATATTCATTCAGCACACGAATGATAGTGTCTTTGTAGGACTCAGCATTATTACCGGTAGTCCAGACAAATGTATGGTCATAGAAGAATATAATATCACGCTTGATTTTGTATTTATAATACTCACATACCTGGCGCACCAACTCTTCCAGTTTTGCAGGTGTCTTAACAAAAAAGCTCTTCAGCGTTCGCAGCTGGCGACCTTGCACCTGACACACACAAGCGGTATTGATAGCGGAGTTACTATCGAAGGCGATAATAAGCGGGGCATCCATGTCGAGATCACCATCGGCCAGGCAACCGGCTGTTTGTAGCTTATTCCAGTCCGCTCCCATACTCCCCATATAGCGCGTGTCACCCGGCGTATAGAAGTGGTGTTCTCCCAATCCAGAATAAAAGCCATTTGCCACACGAAAAAGACGCTCATTCATAAAGGCTGTACGCCAAACCAATGTTGGAGAGTCACGATACATTTGCCAGATATAGTCTTTACCTACAACCTCCATATTATCGAATATATCGTATTCTCCATAATACACAGTATATTCACGTGTCTTTCCTTTGGTTTGCTTTACTGGCGGCTGATATCTCCTTGCAAGCATCAAGTCACGTCGTAATTCTTTATACTTACGTCTTGTATATTCATTCTGCTCCGGAAGGCATTCTGTGAGTTTCATTTCTCGGTATAGATTTCGGATCAGGTTGATATGATCCGGATTCATTTCGTTTATCTTATCCAATATCCAGCGACCAGATTTCACAGTCGGCATATCAGTACTATACATTACAGAGTGATGCCAGGGACAATGACCATAATCTTGCACATTACCACGATTGGCCGGAGTGACCTCTGTTTTGATTTTGTCATAATCTAAAAACTTAGCTTCTGGCCCTATAACCCAATCAAGCGACATGGAGTTAGCTGACATTCCCTGACTAAAAGAAAGAACAACCATGACTGTTCCATTCCAAAAATGTATACAGTTTCCCCATGCATCACGGAGTGGTGATCGTTTTGGTTTACCAAAATTGACTGATTGAGGAGCTTTACGACCTACAAAAAAGTGTACACCTTCGACATATCCCCATTCCGCTAAAGCGTGAATGATAGCAGGTAAGGTATTGCCCCACGCTTTAGCATAAGACGGGGATATCAACGCTCCAGTACTGCCAGGCATAGCCCAAACATTTCGGAGTATAAATCGCGCATCCAGTCCCTCTGATTTACCTGTACCGCGTGAACATACCCAATACTCATCATGAGCAGCAATAGCCATTCCCATGCGTTGCATACGGTTAAAGAACTTCTGTTGTATGTCCTGCCCTTTCCTGACAAAAGCTTCAGTCATTAGTACCATCGGTTATCGGTTCTACATCAATTATATCACGATCATTTTTAAATAGGGCCCGGAATGCTTTACGTTCTTCCTCCAGGTTCGGGATAGGTTTAAATTCATCACCTAATAAGGTAACATCATCTGAAGGTTCAAACACTGGCGGCTGCCAGCCGGTACGATCAATTTCATCATCTTCTTTATCAGCCCTGGTATATTTGCCAATCTTGTCTGCATTGGCGGCTATGCCCTTCGGATCTTTTGCATCTTTGGCTATTTTAATACCTTCTTTTGCCGACTCAATAATTATATGACGATACCAGTTTTTACTAGCAAGTTGTATATTACCGACAAGTCGTTTAATTGCTGCAACATCCCGATAAGCAGTAGCCGGCGAAACAGGATAACAAGAACCACCACACCCGCCGGTCAGAAATGTTACCAGATCTTTATCCTGAGTAACCGGATCTTCCAATAACTTTGACACACACAGCATCCAGCGTTCCTTTTGCTGCATCTCTCGATCGGAAAGAAATTGAGCTGCATCTTCCCGACCTTTGAACAAGACCATTTCAATCTTATCGTATGATGTAAGTTCCTTTGCCATTATTCTTTTGATAATTGTTCAAGTATATACTTGTCTGCGAGTGGTTCGGCTGCAGGTGAACCCGCCTTTGCCAATTTAACAACCGTTTTACGCAATTCATATTTTGTCTTCAGTTTACCTTTTTGATAAGCTGAATAAATAGGAGATAACTTATGTGTTTTGCATATTTCACAAAACAAACCGCGCTGATCAGCCGGGATATTAATTAAAATTGCAATCTCCGAAGGCGGTAACAGCGCGGCCGACATTTCTTCCAGTTCCTTTAATTGTTCTACTGTGAGTTCCATTCAAATGGTATCGAATCTTCGTTAAACACCTGATTAAATTGTGATTCAAAAAATGAGAATAATCTCGGATCGGAAAACAAAAAACCCGCTTCGTAACGAACAGGTTGATTTGCATTTGCACTACCTACTATTCCTATACGGTAACGTTCATTACTAATCAACAAAACTTTTGCATGGCAGGAAGCAAGGCGAATGTCGGTTGTTATTCCGGCAGCAAAAAGCAACATTTCAAGCTTATGCCTTTTCACATTCATATCTAGGATCATCCGTAAATCTGTGATATTCCCTTTTTCAACCTCAAAAAACATAGGTCGAAGTGCATCTTCTGAAACATTAAACGTCTCCATCATCACGCTGGCCGGACCTGTACGAGAAAGGAGAACAGTCAATGCCTCATGTATTGCCCATTCTCCTTTATGATGAAAACCCTTCACCCCTAAATCTAATCCAGTTGTGAGCAGTTCTTCAAAAGCCTTAGTACTCATTACTTCATGCCTTCCAATTCAGCCAGTTCCTTCTGATACGCATTCAAACGCTGTTCAGCTTTTTGTTTTAGGTTCATTTTACCATTCTTATCGTGATTGGCAATAGAAACTTCCGTACGCCGAATATTTTCTTTCAGCCGTTCAATACGATTCGCAATCTGCATTCCCTTTAGAACCGGATCGGTCGGTAGGTCTTCCGTTCGCATTTCCTGAAGTTTTAACGCAACATGTTTACCTTCTGCCCAGGCATCAATCTGATCCCACAAACCGGCACGCTCTATCCAAAGATCATGCACTTGATTGGCAATAGGTGCCCGTTGTTCCGGAGTAAGTGATTCATTTTGCATCTCAGTAAAAAGAGAAGCATAAAGCGGGGTAATATAGCGAACACGATCAAAGATCAAACGAATATTATCCGGCAAGGATGTATAAGTTACAATCTTTGCACCCGGACGAAGTACGGCCAAACGATCCTGCAACTCTTGTAGTTCCTCTTGTGCTTCTTCCAAATCGGATTCTAAAGCGGCTATTTCTTCCGATTTATCCTCGTTATCATCTTCCAAAGCAGTGATTTTGTCCTGAAGGGCAAACAACTCTGTTTCTTTTACCAGTATTTCCTTCAGCACTTTGTCGCCTAGAACTTCATTCGCCTTTGCATCAGCTGCTTTCGCAACAGCAACAGCCGTGGCCATCGTTTTTGCAGCTACTTCAACCGCCATCATTTGTGGTCTAGCTCCTGCCATGCGGGTAATGGATGTCAGTTTATTAACCAGTACTGTGTAATGGTTATCAAACTGAGGTGCGTCGGCAACTTCACTAAAAAACGAAAGGTATTTACTTTTCATTTCTTCCGGAGCTAAAGAACGGAAGAGAGCCACACCATCAGCATATCTACGCTGACGGTTGGCTAACCAGTTTTGTAAGGTTATCTTTTCCATTAAGAACCGGGATTTTCTGGAGCTGAAGCCACTCCGGTAAACAATTCGGAAAGGTCGATAGGCGTTCCCATCACAACCATTGGCGCAACACTGTCGGCCTCGAAGGTGAAAGACCAGCCTCGTTTATCGGCAGGAGCTTTACCCCCATCGAAAGAAGCAGTAACCATGCAAGGATAACCCTCCTGGCCAATCAACTGCTGATGTTCATCATTTTCAATAAGCAGATAGCCTGGAGTATTGCAAATCTGACGGGCAAAAGCGGCCGCTTCGATTTTTGTACCCGGATGGAAAAATTCACCGTTTATTTTGTAACTCTTACAGTCCGTTTCTCCCTGTACTTCTGCTTTATAACCCACCGTGGCACGGGTTGCATAGATAGGTGTAGGTTTATCACCACTCTTTACGAAAGTAAAAGCTCCCTCTGCCGTTACAAAATCAGCCAAATCTTTAGGAACCTTCGGTAAAGCAGGTACTTTTGTTACACTGCTTTCAGGTATAAAGGCAATACGCCCTTTATATCCACCCATATTATCAGATCCAGCTGGCCAAAGTACCGGGCCAAATACTGCGGCACACATCACTCCGTTAGTTGATATGTCAGGAATTATACAGATGGCGCATACCAATGCGACCAAGAACAACAACACTAGATTTTTATTGATATTTTTCATTGTATATGTATATTATGTAAAACAAACGAAAGGGCACGAATGCCCTTCCTTGTTAGTTATCAGGACTTGGTATAAATACCAGACGCAGTAAAGTCTTTACCTTCAGTAACTGTCACACTACCGTTTTCAGGTTTTGTATAGCCTGCCACCTCTTTATAGTAGATGGTATGTGTACCATCCGGAACGCCAAGTAAAGTATCATTACTCTTCATCCATTCACCGTTCTCTCCCAGTTTCCATCCGGCACCAGCTTCAACTGCTTCTGCTGATGTAATGGTAACAGTTACAGCAGCACCGGTTACATAATCACCTGCTAAGTCTACTCCCTCATTGGTAAATTCATTTACCTGGAATACTTTTTGATGAATATCCTGGAAACGGGTACCATAACCAGCCTGAAGCCAGAACTGAAGTTCGTTCGGATCTTCGAAAATATCACGGATCTGAACAAACCGGGTTGCCTTTTGTGTATTTACACCAAAATCCATCATACCCGGACGAATCAGTATTAAAGCATGGCCTGTACCATAAGCCTCATGTGTAATGGGTTGCAAACCTGGGAACTTTGCATCATCCTTAACAGCCTTCCAGAAATCTTCAGTTGATGGACGGGCAAAAGCATTGACCTTCTGACGGTATGCTTCTTTACAAATCATTTCGATCTGATCGGAGTAATAAAGTATTGCACTGCGTTTCAGGAACGGATGTGCTGCACGAAGGAAGTTAACAAGGCGATCATAATCATTCACACCATCACCACCTGCGAAAACACCAGTGCGTACCAGGTTGCGATTAGCCATATTAATATCATTCGTCGTCTTGAAATGATCAATCCACGGGAAGAAACCGGTAAATGATGTCATCGGACTGAATACATTATCATTACGTTCAGCGAAAAAAGCAGAGAAAGTCACATCTTCAGAATGACTGATAATGTGGCTATCTACTACAAACTTTTCCATCGGATGTTTTTTCGTCGTGTGATCTACACGTTGTCCGGCGTTAGAAAGAATTTTCTTTTCTGAGTAGTTCAGAATATTATCTTTCAGACGGGCAACTGTCAGTTCCGGTTTGATGGACATTTCAACAATCTTACCGATCTCATTCGGATAATTAATTTCCGCACCTGCTTTGTATGGGCCTGTATGTCCGGCTTTGCGGCGGGCGTTCGTAATTACATCCTCGTTCTCTATTTCAATCACGTTCAGCTTCATCTCTGCCGCGAACTTCTGAAACGTGAAATACGGCAACGTACGAAGTACGCCGTCATAATCAATAGCATAACGTTTCAGCTTTTCAATATCTAACAATCCTTGTTTTGCCATGTCTGTTACTTATGTGTAAAAAATCCTGTTTCCTGCGCTTTAGCCATGATAGCAAGCGTATCTCCGTCGTGCTTTTCCGCAAAGTCTTTGATGTCCTCTGCTCCAGCTCCCGGTTCATTGTTAACCTTAGCTTCCGATTGTTTTGTAACCGGTGTCCCCTTTAGTTCTGCCAGATCAGATTGAAGCTGTTCAACCTGCTGGTTCTTCTGTTTCAATTCATTCTGTGCAATAGCCAGTTGTTCCTGCAACCCGGCATCCGCACTGCCTTTCTCAAATGCTTCAAGCAATACTTCAACTGTGACTTCTTCCACTTTCATTTCCGGAGCATCCCCCAGAACCTGATTGAGAAGCTTGTTCCAGTTATCAGCAGCCTGTTTCATTGCGTTATACGCATCATCTTTCAACCACTTCATAAATTACTATGTATTAAAATAATTAAGTACATTTTCAAAAGTATCTATCTCATCAATCATCCCCAGGCTGATCGCTTCAGGAGCAAAAAACATCTTACCGGTAGCCCAGGTGCTCTGATCTTCGTCAATCACTCCAGCACGCGCATTCGCAATACTGGAGATAAAATTCTCGTTGTAGGTATCACACACCTTTTTGAGAGGAGCTGTATCGCCCTGTATTGCTTTGTAAAATTCTTGATTTTTGTCAGTCGATTTGGTTGCATACACTTCAACCAGTTTGACACCCATATTTTCCAATCGCTTACTAGCATCCACAATCGTCATGTAAGTACCAACAGATCCGATTCGGCAAACAGTCGAATTTGCTACCACCCGATCACATGAGGCAGCAATACCATAGGCGGCAGATGCTACAAAATCGTTACAAAAAGCAACTACCGGCTTGTTTCGCTGGCTGATCGCTTCCTGCAATATCCGGCACCCCATACCTTCACCACCGCCCGAATCAATGTTCAAAACGATGGCCTTGATATTATCCTCGGCATAACAACGCGCCAACAGATTCGCTTTGGTTAACATACCCGAAGGCCCACAATCCTGATCGTATTTGGTGATTGCACCATTAATACTTATGATGGCTACTGAGTTCTTCGGGGCATCCTCCGGAGCACTCCATCCACCATAATCACTGATTTGGTAAGCTCCGTTCTTAACGGCAGCAAACTGTACAGAGTTATCACCAGTGCGTTCTTCTTCCTGAAGAGCGTTACGCGGATGGCCGGTAAGAGCAATCGGAGTAGTGAGATAAGATGTAACAAGGGGAAGATAGTTTGCAGCGAAGGTTTCTTCGACAAACCAAACTCCCCCTAAAATATTGTGCAGATAAAGCATATCACTGTTTTTTGTGCAATGATATACCTATATATATAAGGTATAAAGGACTTGTTAGCTCAAAAGTAGTTGTGGCGAAAGCTGTTTTCCCGTTACTGTTAATTTATACCCAGAAAATCCCCCCGGACTAGATGGGTGTAAAATTTCAAACCGGCATCTGAGAGGAAAGCGCGGGGAACCGAGTACAAAAATGTCCCCATTATAATTTTGATACTTCATTACAGCAGTCAACCGATTCAATCGTTTACAATATTCAATACCATCATTATCCAGATTCTGCTTTGGAATCTGGATTGTTACAGTAATATTATAGAGCATACCTGATTCGGAATCCTGCGGATCAACCTTCACAGTCGCTCCATAACGTCCCGGTTTAATCTGCATCCAATCATTTCCGGACTTTAAAATAACAGAAGCAGATAGCTCTGTTTCAACTACTCTTTCCACTTTCGTAGAGAAAATAAACCAGGCATTTGAAATGCCACCCATATTATCAGCCATAACAAACTATAATTAATTGATAATCAATCATTAGCAATTTTTGTCAACATTTTGTCACCAAAGTGGACAAATCAATGCATTTGGTCGGAGTAAAATACAGATAGATTTAACATCTATTATACGATCGTTTCTTACTATCCCTTCGTACCTTCTTCCGCCACCGATAATAATTCTTAAGCAGGGCATCCTCAGAAATCTCCGTAATATCATAAATTCGCATAAAACGAAAAATACTTTCAGCATACTCAACTCCTTCGATGTGTTTCTTAGCATCTGCATAATCATGTATCTCTGCAAAAAACATCACTTCAACCTTACGTTCAAATATTCTCTGAGATCGTTCGCTCAAATAATTATAATAGGCAGGATCTTTACCACACCTCCGGTCTGGCAAAGCAATTTCAAACGTACCACAATCCAAAGGGCATTCCTCCGGCCGTCGTGACATCAAATCAAATAGCACATGGTACAAATCTAAGTGATCGGGTAAAACAATAGCCCCATCACGACAACCGTTGAATTTTCCACGAAGATACTGTTCCAAGTGTTTTTTTATGTTTATCTTTATAGTTACCATCATTACTGTCCCGTAAAAGTGGATAAATAGTTCTTTGAAATAATTGAAATATAGTCTATTAGATACTACTTTTTAGGCGCGACGATTTGAAATCATACCTTTGAGGTCAATTAAGGTGACC
>NZ_JAMOKT010000076.1:0-30228 GCF_023656795.1 Parabacteroides caeci | reverse complement strand
TTCGCACAAAATGATTACTCATAATGCACGTACCCTCAGACTACTGCAAACGGAATTGCAGGTGCAATCAATGCTTCTCTAAGCTAAAGTTGCACAATCACTTACACAGTTTACGTGTCACACGCCGGGGTCGAAATACGAACTCACCATAGAGGTGGCTTCGTTGATGCCTGCCAAACCGTTGCCCTGCGCGAAAGCGGAGGCGGTTGCGGCGATCACAAGTGCCGCAGAGAGGATTGTTTTCTTGCTTTTCAAAGCGTTCTTGATGTTCTTGTTCATAAACTGTTCTTGTTTTGTGCCGTTCAAAGGGTGGATAGTCCTTTGTCGGGCGGTTGATACTTGGTTACTTTTCTTTGGTTTAGTGGTCGCCCGTTTGTTTCCACAGACTTGGGCGTGTCCGTTGCGGGTTGGCTGTACCTTGTACTGCCGTGCGCATGGGTGTCGTCATTTTACGTTTTCATTTCCATTCTTTTTTAGTCGTTGTTATACATAATCCCGGATATTGAACTCGTCAATGTTGTCGGGTACGGTAAATTCCTTTTTCGGTTTCTTCAGCCGGACTTCGATAAGCCCCTTGATGCGGATGCTCATTTCAGTCGAGCCGGACATCAGTTTTTCGTACAGTTCCGTTCCTTCCATGTCGGAGAAGACCTTTGCCGCACGCTCACATTCTTTCTTTGTCGCTTCCGGGTTCTTGGCAGCCCTGACCGCATCGTCTATCTCGTCGAAGCTGCTTCCCGAAGCCCTCGGCAAATCCGGATCATTCTCTTCCGGCTCATCCTCCCCGAACTCCAGCTCCGAAGGTTGAATGCTCGTGAAAGTTTCGTCGAGCTTATCTTCCGGGACTTGCACCGGGCGTGAGACGGTTTCCGTGTTTCCGTCGTCAAAAGTAGCCTCTTCCTCCGACAGCTCAATGCCTTTTTCCGAAGTGGCGGCTTCTTGCGTCGGTATGGCAGCGGTTGTCCGGGTCGAAGCCATCCTGAAACGGCTCTTGCCGATAACATCCGATGTTTCTGCGGGAGGTGTTTCCGTTGTTGTTTCCTGCTTTGCCGCCGTGCCGCCTAATGACCGCCACAGTCCGGCAATGCTTCTGAAGAAGCGGACGAGCTTCATTTCCATGATGCGGTCGTAGAGCAGCAGGAACAGGAACCACAGGTTACAGCCGACCGATACGGTCAGGAGAATCATCGTCATGCTCATAGTTCGACTTTGGGGAGTGCGTTCAACATACGGTTCAGCTCGTCACGGTGGGTACGGAGGAACTCGCTTACCACGTTCTCTGTGAAATCGGCGATCGTGACCTCACCGTCACCCAGCAGGCGGACAATCATGGCAACCTTGTCATGGGTCTCTTTGCTGATGGACACTTGTTTTCCCTCCCTTGCCTTGAAGCCTGATTTTTTCAGGAAGGCGCGATAGCCATTCTTTTTTCTTTTCATGTCTGTTTCTTTTTGATGGTTAAAATACTGCGTTGTAATTCTGGGCGTAAAGACTTTTTATCGCCTCCTCGCACTGGCTGAAGTGGTGCGTAAGCACATGGTCGATGTAGGCGGACAGCGATAGCCTGTCATGCCCGATTACGCAGGTGATGCGCATGATGCGGTCGTGATACTCCGGGCGCACATACGCCATCTTTCCCTCGCGTGCCTTTACTTCGGGTTCGCGGATGAAAAGCCGTTCATAGTCCTTTTCGCCGCATTTGCCGCTAACCGGCACGGGAGAAAGGATTTCCACACTCGCCTGCACTTGGGCAAGCATACTCCCGCCGTCCTGTTGCGGGCTTCTGTTCTTCTGGTTCTTTTCCTGATTCATATCCATATTCAAATTAAATCTTCACGTTGTTTCTTGTACAGTTCGTTTATTCTCTCCTTGTGCTGTTCCAGATGCTGGCGCAGCACGGTGTCCACGTAGCCGCCAACAGAGATTTCCCGTCCGGCGATGTCGTTCACGATTTTGAGAATCTTGCTGTGGACATCGCGGCTGATATAGACGCACTGGCGCGTCTTCAACTCGTTGCGGCGGAGGAACAGACCGGAATAGTCGTCATCCTGCCGTTTGCGGCGGGCGGTGTCTTTCTGCGGTTTCTCCCTTGCCGTGGACGGCGCGGGCGGCTGTTCCGTTTCCGGGACGCTCTCTTCTTCGGGGGCAGGCACGGGCGGCTCCTGCGCGCGGTACAGGGTTCCGTCCTGCTTGCGTCTGCCGATGGAGGCTATCAACAGTTCCTCGTCGATGCCTTCGGTGTTCACTTTCCTGCTGCCCATGTTCACTGAGGTTTGATGATACGGCTGATCTCTTCCGAGAACTCACGGATGCCGCTCCCTTTCAGCAGGGACGCGTCCATCGGGAAGATGGTCGAGCGGAAAACGCTCTTACGTTCTTCCGAGAGGTCGCGCCGGAACTTCTTGCTGTCGGGCAGGCGGGTGGAAAGGATGGACAGGCCCATTTCGGCAATCACATCCTCGTACAGATCATACAGCCCGTTCTTCTCCCTGCCGTCCACCATCGTCCAGAAAAGGTACAGCCCTTTTGTTTTCGCCTGTCCCGTCGTCATGAGGTTGTCACGGAATATCGCGGCGAATTGCAGGGTGCTTTCCACGACGAAGCGGTCGGCACTCATGGGCGCGAAGATGTAGTCCATCTGCGAGAGGGTTTTTACCACGCCGTTGCTTTTCAGCGTTCCCGGCATATCGAAGAACACGATGTCCGGCTTCACTTCTTCTTCGG
The DNA here is from genome assembly GCF_023656795.1 of Parabacteroides caeci. Lineage (NCBI taxonomy): Bacteria > Pseudomonadati > Bacteroidota > Bacteroidia > Bacteroidales > Tannerellaceae > Parabacteroides > Parabacteroides caeci. The sequence continues at coordinate 27,504 of NZ_JAMOKT010000076.1, read as the reverse complement.
CAAGCATCCTCTCCGCGTCGTCGAGGGCGTTGAGGGCGTCGCTTGCGATGACCGGATAGGCGTTCTTCCTGACCTTGCGGAAATGGTCACACGCGAGTGCCTTGAAATAAAGGCTCTCGTCGATAAGTTTCGTCTCGCGCTCACGCAGCCCGTGGATGCTGTGTTGCGGTGCGTCGCAGTCTATGACGGCGACATTGTAGCCTTTCACGTTGTGGAGGTAGTTGGCTGCAAGTGCCGTGACGGTCGATTTGCCGATGCCTCCCTTTTGTGTTGCGAATGCAACGAAGATTTCATTACTCATTGTTCTATTGGTTTTAATTGTTGATGAATTGTTTTCTTGTTCCCGTACGGAATCGGTGACGCACATATCCGCGTCCGCGAATCATTATCCGGGCGGTTCGTCACGTATCCGCTTCAATGGTGAAGCCGGGATTCGGATAACCGGTGAATGACGGCATTGCGTCATGAAGTCATTGAATCCGTAAATCACCGTGTCATTGTAAAACCGGGTATCCGGCGGTGTGGATATTCGGTTCGGCAAATATCCGCCGAAGCGGTTTGCCGTGTATTTGAAAGTTCCTTTTTCCATATCTTCAAATCGTTCGTTCCTTGAATCATGCTGCAAATAAACAATGATATTTTTGAATCCGTATCACTTCTCCGGCAAGTGGCAGCACGTTGCGCCGGTTGGCACCGATTGTCCGGGTCAAGCCTCTGTCTCAGATTGTGTTAAGGGCGTAACTTTGCACCCGAACGGCAGGGTTCGCCGCAGGTGGCGCAGCCCGGAGTTTGAGAGGCATTCCCCCAATCCGTCCCCTGACGGATTTTTATGTTCACCTGAACATAGCAAGATGTCTTTTCAGCCGCTCAAAATATTTTGAGCAGCCACGAAAAGCACTTGCCCTTGCAGGGGGCGGGATTCCCTCCGAAGTCGGAAATCCTTTCAAACCTACGGTGTCTGTGCCTTGAAGCGGCGGCTTATGCCGTCAATCCGCTAAATCCAAAGTAATATGAGTGAAAAAAGAAAGAACAAGACCGGGAGAAATCCCAAACTTGATCCGGCGATATTCCGTTACACCGTCCGTTTCAACGAGGAGGAACACAACCGTTTCCTCTCCATGTTCGAGAAATCGGGCGTTTACGCCAAATCAGTTTTCCTGAAGGCGCACTTCTTCGGACAGCCGTTCAAAGTGCTGAAAGTGGATAAGACGCTGGTGGATTATTACACCAAGCTGTCCGATTTTCACGCGCAGTTCCGCGCGATAGGCACGAACTACAACCAAGTCGTGAAGGAACTGAGGCTGCATTTTTCCGAGAAAAAGGCGATGGCATTGCTCTACAAGCTGGAGCAACATACCGTAGAACTCGTGAAACTGAGCCGCAAGATTGTGGAATTGTCGAGAGAAATGGAGGCGAAATGGTCGCAAAAATCAGTGTAGGAAACTCGTTGTACGGCGCGATTGCCTATAACGGGGAAAAGATCAACGAAGCGCGAGGGCGGTTGCTCACCACCAACCGCATCTACAATGACGGTTCGGGAAAGGTGGACATCAGCAAGGCGATGGAGGGTTTTATCACCTTCATGCCACCACAGATGAAAGTGGAGAAACCGGTGGTACATATCTCGCTCAATCCGCATCCGGAGGATGTGCTGACTGATACGGAATTGCAGGATATAGCCCGCGAGTATCTGGAAAAGCTCGGTTTCGGGAACCAGCCTTACCTTGTTTTCAAGCATGAGGACATCGACCGACACCACCTGCACATCGTGACGGTCAATGTGGACGAGAACGGAAAACGGCTCAACCGGGATTTCCTCTATCGTCGCAGTGACCGCATCCGTAGGGAATTGGAACAGAAGTACGACTTGCATCCGGCGGAACATAAGAATGTACGACTGGAGAATCCGCTCCGCAAGGTGGATACCTCTGCGGGCGACGTGAAGAAGCAGGCGGGAAATATCGTCAAGGCTATCAGCGGGCAGTACCGCTTCCAGACGATGGGCGAATACCGCGCCCTTCTTTCCTTATATAATATGACAGTGGAAGAAGCGCATGGCAATGTGCGTGGACGTGAATATCACGGGCTGGTCTATTCCGTTACGGACGATAAGGGCAACAAGGTCGGCAATCCTTTCAAGTCCTCGCTGTTCGGGAAGTCCGTCGGCTATGAAGCCGTACAGAAGAAGTTTGTCCGTTCCAAGCAGGAGATTAAGGACAGGAAACTTGCTGACATGACGAAACGCACCGTCCTTTCCGTGCTGGAAGGCACGTATGACAAGGAGAAGTTTGTAGCCACCCTCAAAGGAAAGGGCATCGACACCGTACTGCGCTACACGGAGGAAGGGCGCATCTATGGAGCCACATTCATCGACAACCGCACGGGCTGCGTGTTGAACGGCTCACGCATGGGCAAGGAACTTTCCGCCAACGCCTTGCAGGAACACTTCACGCTGCCTTATACCGGACAGCCGCCGATTCCGCTTTCCATTCCAGTGGAGGAACCGGAAAACAGGCAAGGATATTCCGGAGGGGAATACGAGAGCCATTCGGGTGGAATGAACCTGTTTGCCCCCGAAGGTCCGGCAGTGGACGCCGAGGAGGAAGCCTTCATCCGGGCGATGCAGCGCAAGAAGAAAAAGAAGAAGCGCAAGGGCTTGGGAATGTAATCGAAAATATCAACAATCAAAAAATCAATGTATGTCACAACAAGAAGACGATTTGAGGGCATTGGCAAAAATCATGGATTTTCTGCGTGCCGTGAGTATTATTTTAGTGGTCATGAACGTGTACTGGTTCTGCTATGAAGCCATCCGGCTTTGGGGAGTGGACATCGGCGTGGTGGACAGAATCCTGATGAACTTCAACCGCACGGCGGGGCTGTTCCGTTCCATCCTATACACGAAACTGTTTGCCGTCCTCCTGCTTGCCCTGTCCTGTCTAGGGACAAAGGGCGTGAAAGGTGAGAAAATCACTTGGGGACGAATTTGGACGGCTCTTGCCGCCGGCTTTGTGTTGATCTTCCTCAACTGGTGGATATTGGCTTTGCCGCTACCGATAGAGGCGGTGACGGGACTGTATATCCTGACCGTTGGCGCAGGTTATGTCTGCCTGCTGATGGGCGGTCTTTGGATGAGCCGCCTGTTGAAGCACAACCTCATGGATGATGTGTTCAACAACGAGAATGAGAGCTTCATGCAGGAAACACGGCTTATCGAAAGTGAGTATTCGGTCAATCTTCCGACACGGTTTTACTACAAGAAGCGTTGGAATAACGGCTGGATCAATGTTGTGAATCCCTTTAGGGCTTCCATCGTGTTGGGTACGCCGGGCAGTGGAAAATCCTATGCGGTGGTAAATAATTTCATCAAACAGCAGATTGAAAAGGGCTTCTCGATGTATGTGTACGACTTCAAATTCAGCGACTTATCCACGATAGCCTACAACCATCTACTGAACCACCCGGAGGGCTACAAGGTGAAGCCGAAGTTCTATGTGATAAACTTCGACGACCCGCGACGCTCGCACCGTTGCAATCCCATCCACCCGGATTTCATGGAGGATATTACGGACGCCTATGAAAGTGCCTATACGATAATGTTAAATTTGAACAAAACGTGGGTGCAGAAGCAGGGCGACTTCTTTGTCGAATCACCTATTATCTTATTCGCCAGCATTATATGGTATCTCAAGATCTATAAGGGTGGTAAGTATTGCACGTTTCCCCATGCCATTGAGTTTTTGAACCGCCGCTACGAGGATATTTTTCCGATTCTGACCTCTTACCCGGAATTGGAGAACTACCTCTCGCCGTTTATGGACGCATGGCTTGGAGGTGCAGCGGAGCAGTTGATGGGACAGATTGCGTCGGCTAAGATTCCGCTTTCGAGGATGATTTCCCCACAGCTCTATTGGGTCATGTCGGACAGCGAGTTTACGCTGGACATCAACAATCCCGAAGAGCCGAAAATCCTGTGCGTGGGTAACAATCCCGACCGTCAGAATATTTACGGTGCGGCTCTCGGTCTGTATAACTCCCGTATCGTGAAGCTCATTAACAAGAAGGGGATGCTGAAGTCATCGGTCATTATAGATGAACTACCGACGATTTACTTCAAGGGGTTGGATAACCTTATCGCCACCGCACGAAGCAATAAGGTTGCCGTGTGTCTGGGTTTTCAGGATTTCAGCCAGTTGGTGCGCGACTATGGCGACAAGGAAGCGAAGGTAGTGATGAACACCGTCGGCAATATCTTCTCCGGGCAGGTGGTAGGCGAAACTGCCAAGACACTGTCCGAACGCTTTGGAAAGGTGTTGCAGAAACGGCAGTCCATTTCCATTAACCGGCAGGACGTTTCCACCTCCATCAACACGCAGATGGACGCGCTTATCCCGCCGAGCAAGATTTCCGGCTTGACGCAGGGAATGTTTGTCGGTTCGGTGTCCGACAACTTCAACGAGCGTATCGAGCAGAAGATTTTTCACTGTGAGATTGTCGTGGATGTCGAGAAGGTGAAACGTGAGGAAAAAGCCTACAAGAAGATACCCGTCATTACCGACTTCACGGACGAGGACGGTAACGACTGCATGAAAGAAACGGTGCAGGCGAATTACAGACGCATCAAGGAGGAAGTCAAGCAGATTGTCGTAGACGAGTTGGAGCGCATCGCCAACGATGATAACCTGAAACATCTGTTGCAGCAGAAATAACAGAGCTAATGGACAACAATGACAACGGACGGAGCTGGTGTATATATCCCTTTCGCTTATTTATTCTAAAGTAGATTATTAGGTAGTTAAATATAAAAAACAGATGATGCGATATGGTTTGCTATCATCTGTTTTTGCTTAGAACAATTTATTTCTCCAGCAATCAATATCGTCTGATGGAACTGCTATCCATAACAACTTTTTAGGTCGTGTACATGCAACATACACAATGCGGAGTTCCTCATTATTATCAACAGAATACTTGGCAGGATTATTCAAAATCGTTACATAGTTCGTGTGGACAGCTTTTTTAGATAGAAATACTAAAGTAGCCTCCAATGTCATGCCTTTTACCGAATGAATTGTTTTCAGATAGGGGCGTTCTTGTTGTAATTGATTATTCGATGTCCTAAAAAGCAATTCAATACTGACATTGGCTTTATCCAGTTCAACTGTTAGATTTATTCCCTTTTGCTGAAGTTCTGTAATCCACTCTGACAACGTTTTATTTGTCGGAGGTAGTTTTTGAATAAATTTTAATAATTTTTCTCGATGAGTTCTAAAGCCTATTTCTGCTATTCTACTTCGTATCGTACTTGCAGAAACATATCGTACTTGCTTTTTTGTTTTGTAACAACCTTTTTCAATAAGAGCCAATCCATCAGAATATTTCCCCTGATCAATCAGATATTTCCCATACACAATATCTCGAACACTGTAGTATCCATTTTTCCATGGACTACTTTGTCTTACAGCATCTGAATTATCATTATTTACTAACCCAAAGTATGTCGCCCCAAAACTTTGTCCTCGAAATACAATCGCATATTCAGATTCGTTCAATCCTATCTCTTTGCATTTTTCGATAAAGTCATCAGTAATTTGATTGACTGATTCCAATGTATTGAGATGATATTTAAGACATGGAACTTCTGCATAATCTTTGTCGCATGATATTGAACTCATTGAATTTCCAGAGAAACGATTAGCCAAATGACATATTTTTTCGGAGCTACGTCTATTTTCTGACAGATCTAACGAGAGCCAATCCGGACTATTGTATTTTTCCATAAATAAATGTGGGTTGGCAGTATTCCATTCAAAAATAGCTTGGTCTGGATCTCCAATCAACATAATAGATTCCGCTCCGTATTGAGATAATTTATCAATTATAGCCATTTGCAACTCTGTAGTATCTTGAGCTTCATCAATTATCAATATCGGAAACCGACGAACAATGTTTTGTGCTATTGAGGGATATTCATCCAATACTCTGAACGCAAAATATATTGCATCAGCTTGATTAGCTTTTCCTTGTGTAAAATGAATACGTTTAGCCTCAATAATCCCTGCAACATCTTTCCTATATTGTCCGTTTTTATTTCTCATTTTGCGCCAAGAAAAATTAAACTCTTTTTCTGGAATTAATGAAATAGGTTCCCCATTTATGTCGAAAGAAACTTTATCTATAAAATAATTAGGATCGGTGATTTTCCCTTTATATCCCCTTTTTGAAGCGTCATAATCATACCATTTATTGAACTCTGTCCCTACTATTTCAGGACGACAATCACAACCCATAACTAAATGAGCATAAGGCAGGAATAGGTACGTATTTATGAAACTATCAATTGTCCCGATAAATGAAGGATAACCTATATTCCGACAACCGAATGTCTCTTTAAGTTCTTTTTGTATAACCTCGCATGCGGTGTTGGTAAAGGATATGGCTGCAATTCCTTGATGTCTCGATAGATTATTCTCTCGTAGAAGTTTTGCCATACGCGCAGCCACAGAGAAAGTCTTTCCACTTCCCGGACAGGCTTTCACGATAATTCTCGACTCGTTGCAATCTACAACAGCTTGTTGTTGTGCTGATAATTGAATATCCATACTTTTATTCTGAGGGTACTACGAACAAAATAGCATCCTTTATATAATTGGGTACATCGAACGCTACTTCAGTTTCTAATCTATCACAGAGTTGTAATGCAAATTCCGCTTTATCCTTATTAGATTTGAGTTTTTTCATTAAAGTAGAGGCATTAAAATCACCTCTTAAATCATCTGTTTGAGCGTGCATTTTTCGATATACATCTCGCATTATACTCTTGTTGTGTTCCGATTGTTCAAACAAGTCATATTCAAGGGTATGTGGAGCCAAACATACTTTCAGGTTTTGTCCCTCTAAATCTTTAGCTTTTTGCGCTCTGTCGGATTTGTCTTTATCTTCTTCGGGATCGCTGTCTGTAATAATCGCACATTTTGATAAAAGTCGCTTGCTCTCATCATCATTGTTGAATAATAACCCAAAATGATTGAATGCGACCCCTCCAATATTAACTAATTCGATTCCACTTTTACACAGGTCTATTTTCTCAGAGAGAAATTTTTTAGCAAGAATTGGTATAATAATCGCTTCTGCGACACCTTCTACCAATAATACTCCGTTAGCAAAAAATAACTGTGCTTTTGTTGTATCTAAGAACTTTCGCAAATGCCGTTTGCTCTCAGCCGGATAATCACTTTCCGTTAATTTACCAAATGAAAATGATTGTACAATGTTTTGTTTTCGTTGTAAAACCGAAATATTATTAACATCCGATTTCGCCGTAATCGTCGGAGAGTGCGATGTTACAAATACTTGAAGTCCTTTGCTTTGTAGTTCATTCAGATATTCAAAAAACGTATTCTGATATTGCGGATGCAAATGTGCTTCGGGTTCTTCCACCAGCAATGCATTATAGATTTCCAGCGCATTATCTTCGCATCTATTGATAAGGTCACCTAACACCACAGACGTAAAAATAAGATTATTCTCGCCCAATCCATTTTGATACAATTCAAAATACTTTTGTTCTTGACCATCCTCAATCGTTTTGTACACCGGACATTTCAATTCGACACCTCGTACCACATCGGAAAATTTCCGTCCAACATAACGCATTTCTATGTTGGGATGTTTGCGAGTTATTCCCGTCCCTTCAAGATGTGCATTGACCTTACTTTTTCCTGTTGTTAGAATATGTTTCCAATCCGAAGCATCATCTTCAAAAACATGGTACAAGTTTTTAGCGAGCAAATCTTTTCTTTCTTCATTTAACTCAATCTCTTCCTCTCCTTTATTGTATTTTGTAAGTTGATTAAATAATTGAGATGTCTTATTGTCGTAAGAATAAGGACGCAGACAGCTTACGGCATCTCTTAGTGGACTTAAATATGTATAAAAGATTTCTTGCAAAGATTCATAAGGAACCTGCTGTCCTTCATTATCTCCACCCCATATCATCCGTTTGAAATATTTTTTCTTCCCATTATTTTCTTGGATGAATTTCAAATGTAATTGTATTGTTTGCTTGGCTGGATCTTCTTTATCTTGCGATATGAAATCATAGAAACATTCTCTTTCAATCAGAGCATCTCCAAATTCAAATGTCAAGTCAAATTGTATTGTCGTATTGTTTTCAGTTGTGACTGTGGAATTGACGTGCAAATCGCTTTCTTGAATATAGATATAATTATCTGGTTTTCCACATCCGAGACATATGCGCAGAGCATCTATAATTGCAGTCTTACCTGAATTATTTTCTCCTATCAGAATATTTATTCCATTCTTGAAATAGAGAGTAATATCATCAAATACTCTAAACTGTCTGATATGCAAACTACTCAAATACATGTTTCTATAATTTTTTGTTTTTATACAAACTCCAAATAATTCTCCCTATTCACAACATGGAACTCGGCATGGGGATATGCTTCTTGAAACACTTTCGGGGCATAGGGCATCTTGTTTCCCCATTTGAACTCCAAAGCCGTCAAGCTGTCTGCACCCTCTTCGATTAAGTCGATTTCTTGCTTATCATAAGTGCGCCAGAAATAGAATTCCTTATGCAGTCCTTCGTTGAAATTCGCCTTACGACGCTCTCCGATGATGTAGTTCTCCCACAATGCACCGACATCCTGTCGAATAGCCAACGGTGAAAAAGCCCCTATAATCGCATTTCGAATGCCATTATCGTAGAAATACCACTTCCCGGCTTTCGTCACCTCCTTGCGAAGATTGCGCGAGTAAGCCCCAAGATGATATATAACGAATACTTTTTCCAAGAGGTCAAGATATTTTTCAACCGTTGTTTTGCTCATGCCGAGCTGTTTACCTAATTCATCGTAAGAAACTTCGCTACCCAACTGAAAAGCTATCAATCGTAGCAAATCGCGCATCTTACTCGAATTTTTTAGGCCGTCAATTGCTAAGATATCTTTAAGCAGGTATGCACCGACAATATCGCGTAGGTAGTCTGTTTTTCGTTCATAGTTCTCCATCATTACTACTTCAGGATATGAACCGTAAATTAAACGGGCTTCGAGATTCTGACGAGTTTCAAATGGGGTTTCTATTTGCGCTATTTCCCGTTGCGAAAAAGGGGTAAGTAAAAATTGCGTACTGCGACCAACCAAAGGTTCACCAGTCTTATTCAGTAAATCGAATGACGAAGAACCACTTGCCAAGACGCTTATTCCCGGTATTTCATCAACTATCAACTTCAGAATACTACCGATTTGTGGTATGTTCTGTGCCTCATCAATAGCCAGCAAATCGATACCATCCAATAAATGCCGATAATTGGCAATTGAGCGATTCTCTAACAGTGCTAATGTATCGTAGTCTTCACCGTTGAGCATCATCGTCCTACCAGAATAGTTGTCCACAATTTTACGCATCATTACCGTTTTACCAACACGGCGAGCACCAAAAATCAATACTGCTTTATTGGGCGCAATTCGTGCTGTAATCTTCTCTTGAAGTATTCTATTTACTGTTTCCATACCTTGATAAATTATAGTGCAAAGATAATCATATTTTTTTAATTGGCGAATTTTATACAAAAAACAGACTATGAATTGGCGATTTTTACAGATTCAATCTTAAAGCACTTCTTTCACCGTTCGTAGTAATTATGAATTCTGATAGCACGAATGGTTCTATTATTTACCAGACATAATACTTTACAATATATCATTATCAGGCTGAAAGGTTTCATATCGAACTAATTAGCATGTAATCAAATGTAAACGAAAAAGACAGGAATGCTCCATCCTGTCTTTTCGTATATGTATACTTGTTATCTTCTCATGCGCTCCATCTCTTCGTCACGGAGCATCTTCTCATTCAGTTTTTCCTGCATTTTGTCAAGGAAGTAGGTGCGGCTCTCGTTCTTCCGGCGTTTGATGTCAATGTAGAAACGGTAACAGTCTTTTGATTCCACACCGAATATTTTGTACAGGAGTGGGGCAAGTTGTTTGAGCGGCATATTGCCGTTGTTGATACAACCCATCTCGTTGATGCCGTATATCAGCTCCACGAGGTCGATGGCGTTACCCGTCCATTGCAAGGGTGAGGCGGTATTTTCGTTTGTGTTGTCGGTGGATGTTTGGATGGGGATTAGTGGCGGCACTTGGGGAGCGGCAAGGAACTTCTGCATCTTCCTTACGAAAGAGAGAGCCTTGCTGACATAGTTGGCTATTTCCTTCTTTTCTTCGGGAAGGTTACGCACGGGATGATGCTGTAATTCGATTTCGATGTAAGCCAACGCGATGATGGTCCGGTTCGTGTCCGGGCTGCCGATACACAGTTCGATCACTTGGGTGGCGAAAGCCGTGTATGCTTTTTCCATATTGCAGTCCCCGGCTTCGTTTATCCTGCGGAAGAAATCGGTTTCCGCCAATAGAAAATAACTCATGTCCTGTCAATTTTGAAATTTTACACTCTGTTTTCGGTATGCGCACATGAATAGTATTGGCAAAAATCGCAACCAAAAAGCAAAAAATCCGGCACGGTCTTTACAACGTACTGGATTTCAGTGCAATAGAAATTGATGTTTTTTATCCGACATGAATTGTGGTAGCCTTAAAATGTTCTTTTTCAGAACATTGCTTTATTAAACGGATTATAGAAGTGTTCTCCTATGGAACATCCCTGCTATTTTATGGTTCCCATGCGCGTGTAGATGCTCCGGTACACTCCGTTAGAATAACTCTTTTGTGAGTAGAGTGTCCAGCGTGCTTCGGGCAGTGCAGACCTGAAGAAATGCCGCCCCGTTCCGGATATGAAAGGCACGGTATATAGGATAATCTCATCCACCACCCGCATACGCAACAGTCCGTTGATATAGTCCGAATTGTCGGGAGTGGCTTCGGCAAGATAGCAGATGTTTGTATTGTCTTTCCGCCATTCGTCCAGCATGGAGATGGAGTAGTCCGGCGTGATATGGTAAAGTGCGTTTTCCCTTATTTTGTCAATATCGCAGCGGTCAAGGCGTAAATCCTCATACGCTTTGCCATACAATTCTGAAGAATGACACCCGTCCATTGTGAGGACGGCAAGAATCTGAACTTTACCCATAATCTTTTTCCTTTCATTGACCATTAAGCAAAAAAGTAGCGTGCAATTCACACTACTTCTAATGGAGGCTCTGGAATGCCCTTAACAGGAATAGGTGAATGCACGCTATGCGTAGGCATAGCATAAGCAATCACGCAATAGTTCCTGTTAATGTTAATTTTCCAGATTCCCATTAGGACGCCTTGCGGTCTTATGTTATATATCGGCGGCGAAAGGTTCTTCAATCGCCGTTTACCTTCAAATGTTCATGCAAAGATAGCTAAATTCGGTGAATTACCGGCTATGATTGCCTGAATTTGTATTTCAACCCATACTCTTCCAGCTTGCTGTACAGCGTTGTACGTCCTATTCCGAGCAGTTCGGCGGCAACCTTGCGGTTCCCGTTCGCCTGCTTCAAAGCACGTAGGATACGTTCCTTGTCTTCCGCGTCGTTGCGCAGAGCGAAACTGACGGGAGAGGTTGGTTTAGTTACGGCAAGCTCCAGATGTTCTTTCGTGATAAGCCCGGTCTGCGCCTGCAACACCGCACCCATGATTCTCTGACGAAGCTCACGGACATTGCCCGACCAAGCGTGGGTCAGCAATGTCTTCCGGGCTTCCCCGTCAAATCCGATGACGTCGCATTCCAGCTCTTTGTTCGCTATCTCGCGGAAAAACTCCGCCAGCGGCATGATGTCCTCCTGACAGTCGCGCAACGGCGGGACTGTTATCTCAAAATCATGCAGACGATATAACAGGTCTTGCCGGAAGCGCTTTTCATTCACAGCCGTCTCCAGATCTTCGTTGGTGGCGGCGATGATACGGACATTGAAACTTTTATCCGTCTTATCACCTATCGGGCGGTATCTCCGTTCCTGTATGGATCGGAGCAACATCTGCTGGGTTTCCATTGCGAGATTGCCAACCTCATCCAAGAACAGCGTGCCGCCTTCCGCCTCGTGGAAATAACCATTCTTGCTATTGTCCGCACCCGTAAACGCTCCTTTGACGTGTCCGAAGAATGCCGCCGGAGCAAGTTCTTTGGTGAGTGAACCGCAGTCCACCGCAACGAACGGTTTTCCTGCCCGTTTGCTCTTATCGTGCAGTTGGTGTGCGATATGCTCCTTGCCCGTGCCGTTTTCTCCGAATATCAGCACGCTCATATCGGTAGGGGCTACCAGCCTTATTCGTTTCATGATGAATTGAAATGCCGAACCGTCACGGGAGAACACTGGCATACGGTTTCTCCCGATACTCCGTTCTTTTAATAGGGTACGGAGTAGAGGGACGAGTTTGTCCTCCACAAGCTGCTTGGGTATATAGTCTAATGAGCCGAGTTTCATGCTTTCCACTGCCGTATGCACTTCGGCATAGTCGGTCATGATGATGAACGGTTGCATCATCCCTTCTTTGCGCATCCAGCGCAATAGGTCGATGCCGTCGCCGTCGGGCAGGCGTAGGTCTGAAACAATTATGTCATTTTCTGTGGCTTGTTGCAGGTATTTCTTCGCAGTTGAGTAGTGGAAAGCCTTCACGGTACGGAATCCTTCCCGTGTCAGCAAGTTGCAGACAAACTCGCAGTACACGATATTGTCCTCTACCACGATGATTTTTGTCTTATCCATTATTGTATTTTCTCCTTTCTTCTTTTGCCCGCCGGATGATTTGTATGCCTTTATCCAATATGGCAGTAACAGCATTATGTAACGCTTCATAGTCGGGAGGTGTATTACCGTGAAGTAATTTATAAAGGTTTCTCAGCGGTTGGTCGGCACGGAGTATCTCCCATGAGCTGCGCAGATGGTGTGTCAGGGCATCCAGCTTTTGCAGGTCTTTATTTTGTTCCGCATCCCTAACCGCCTGCATTTCCTTTTCGGTTTCCGTTATCAGCTTCTCCAGCATGGCGGATTCATTGCCGTAGGATAACAAGGTGGAGAAGTCTGGCACTTCATCCTGCGTCATAATCATGGCACAGTTATCTGAAACTTCCATCAGTTCCGATATGGAGAACGGCTTGAACAGACATCCGGCGAATCCACGTTCAATAAGTTCCGCCTTGTTGCAACTGCCCGAAGCGGTTGTCACCACCACCGGAATAGTCTTTGAATTGCCCACATTGGACGAACGCAACAGTTCCAGTAACTCGAAGCCGTTTATCTCCGGCATATTCAGGTCGGTAAGCAACAGACTGTATTCCTTTTTCCTTATCATTTCCATCAGTTCCGCAGCATCGGTACAGGTGTCGCAGTGTACTCCTTCTTGAGCATACATTTCTTTCAGCATCAGAAGAAGCACCTCGTCATTGTCAATGGCAACAACATCATGGTATCTCTTGTTGTTATGGGTATAATTCCGGACTGTACGTTGTGATAGTTGTTCTTCGGCAGGTTGTACAGGTATTTCCACCATAAAACGGCTACCTTTGTCTTTTTCGCTTTTCAGACAGATAGTCCCGTTAAGCATTGTCACAATACGCTGTACGATGGAAAGTCCCAAACCGAAACCGTCTTCTGTGGCGGCGTTTGACAGACGTTCAAACGCACCGAACACTCTTTTCTGTTCCTCGTCTGTCATACCAGTACCCGTATCTTCTACAATGATTGTCAAGACACTATTATCATAGTCTGTTGTCAATGATACGGTACCGTTCTCCGTGAACTTGACGGCATTAGACAATAAGTTGTTCCCGATTTGCAGTATGCGCTCTTTATCTACCAAGACAATAGCTTCTGTCTGGTTTGTTATGGTAAGAGCCAGCCCTTTGTTCATCGCCATAGGCATAAACTCTGTTTCGAGAGTCTGTGTAATTGCTGAAATCCTGTAAGGAGACAAATTCGGCTGTTCTTTGCCGTTGTCCAGTCGGAAGAAGTCAAGCAGGGTGTTGAGCATTTTACGCATACGTTCGGAGGATTGTCGGATGTTCTGAATATATGTACCTGTTTTATCTATGTCATTCTCTTTTTCTATCAGTCCAACATAACCGGTTATTGCTGTTAAAGGCGTACGCAGTTCATGGGTTATGGTATGCACGGCTTTTTTGCGGGAAGTTATCAATTCCTCATTTTTTTGAACTGACAATTTCAGTTGCTCAATTAGGTCTGTCGTTTTCTGTTTATATCGTTTGATGCGGTTGGCATTTCGGTGAATGATGATATAAGAAATGACCAACAGTAGAAGAACGAATCCCGTTAGACAACTGATTTGTATAAAAGATTGCTCTCGCATCGCAGTTATCTCAGCTCCTCTCTTCTGCAAGTCGGCTTGCACCTTTTTATCCATTTGGCGAATTAAACTTTGCAACTGACGGTTAAGTTCCGCGTTCCGTGCGGCAAGGCTGTCGGCGTGTTCCGACAGACGGCGGCTTTGTACTTGTTGTTCAGCTATCATATTTCGATTGAGGGAACGGAGCATCGCAGTTGTTTCTGTGGGCTTTGCATCTTCTTTCTTGCCGAAAATGCCCAAGAATCCTTTTCGCTTCGGTTTTTGGGGCTGTTCCTGCATACTTCTCTGCATGATTACAGGTACTTGACGGACAATCTTTTTATTGAGGGCTTGCTGCTCATTTAGTATTTTAACGATACCGCGCATTTGTTTCTCCTTATCTTCAAGAAGATGGCGTACACTGTCAATGCGTTCTGACGGATAAATCATTTTGAAACGGCACAATATACTGTCCACTGTCATTCGTTGACGATGGTAATGTTCCAAATCTGCATCTTCCCACTCTAATATTGTCTCACCTGATAAAGAAAACTCTATAAGCAAAACATATGTTTCGTGAGATTCCTGACAAAAAGTATCTATATGACGATTTTGAACTTCCAGTTTTTCTAAATCTCGCCATTCCTTATGCCAAACAGACAATATGCCGATAATCAATAACACTATCAGCATGTATTCGAGTGAAATTAGATTTTTGATCGATTTCATATTGTCTATAATTTATCCAAACGACCATCTTTTAGATAAGGCAAAAACTCCCGTATCTTATCTACCGGCCAATCCCACCATCTCAAAGTCTGCATCTGTTCTATCATATCAGGACTGAACCGCTTTCGTATCTCTTTTGCAGGGACACCACCCACAATAGTATAGGGCGGCACATCTTTTGTCACAACAGCCCTCGTGCCAACAATAGCCCCGTCACCGATATGGACACCAGCCATAATAACGGCTTCATAGCCTATCCACACGTCATTGCCTATCACGATGTCGCCTTTGTTGTCCCAAGCGGAAGTTACATATGCCTTATCCAATTCCCAATCTTCATAAAACAGCGGGAACGTGTAAGTCGATAGTGATTTCAGGGTATGATTGGCGCAGTTGAACAGAAATTTTGCTCCGCAAGCAATAGAACAGAACTTTCCAATTATCAGCCGTTCATGGTTAATGGGATAATGATACAATACGTTGTTTTGCTCAAACAGACACGGGTCTGAAACAAAATCATTGTAAATGGTATAGTCGCCTATTTCGATAGACGGGTCTTTTACGACAGCATTCAAATAAACGGTTTGCGTGTCACCTTTACGGGGATATATCTTGTTCATCATAACTTTCAGTTCTTAGTATTGTTTATATTTAAGATAAATGACGGATTGTGTACCAAGTAGTATCACATATAAGTATTCCACTGCCCAATATGCCGCTAACGGGACATTACAATAACCTAATCCCCATAAGCAGAACAGATAAGCAATAGTTGTTGTCACCTGAAAAATGAATACCGTCCGTGTTGCTCCCGTTCCTGTTGCTGCATTCAGATAGACGTAACCGGGTAGTGCAAAGAAGTAATTCAATAGCATGACAAGAAAAGGCGGCCATGCAAGCTGTACGATAGCGGGATTTTCCGTATAAGCCCCTATAATGTGCTGGTGAAAGAACAACGCAAAAGCAATCAGTGGAATGCCTGTCGCATATCCTAAACGGATAATCTTATGGCAAAGCGGAAATACTTTTTTCTTTTCACCTGCTCCAATCAGGTTACTCACCAAAGAACCGGTGACACCTGCCAACGCATTGACGATAACGGAAAACAGTGCGGAAACACTTCTTACAATGTTTGATACTGCCAATTCCGTTTCTCCCAAACGTTCGATAGCCACAAAGAACAGAAACCAAATGGCTACACTTGTAAAGAACTGGAGCATGCTCCATACCGAGATAGAAAATACCTCTTTCAATATCGTTATATCAATACGCCAGTATAAGCCATACACTTTTTTATCAATGTGGCGAAACATATATGCAGCCAATACAGCCAGCGAACACATTTCGGCAGATGAAGAAGCGATAGCCGCCCCCGATATACCCATATCGAAGCCGAATATCAGGAGCCAGTTCAGCGGAATGTTCACTAATACGGCAGTGAACGCCGCCATGTTCAGGGATTTTGTCTGTGTAATGCCTACCAAAAACGAGCGTAATGCAAGGAACGGGAAAGAGAACAACAATCCCCAAATACGCCAATCCAAATAGCGGATAACCGCATTATAGACATCATCCGAAGTTATCAGATGTTTCAACAGAATGGGAGAAAATATCTTGGACAGCAAACAAAGGAGTGCTGCCAATATCAGCAAGAAGAACAATCCCTGATAAAACGTTTTTCCCGTTTCCTCATACCGCTGTTCTCCGTTTCGACGTGCGATTACCACTTGTAGGCCCAAACTGAACCCGAAGCCGAGCATATAAATTGCCAAGAACCATATTCCGGCAAGGGCAGATGCGCCCAGTTCCACATCACCCACATGCCCCAAGAATAAGGCATCGGTAATATTTATCAGCTGTTCGATAAGGATGCTCATCATAACAGGAAAAGTGATGAGCCAGATTTTCTTATAGGTATAATTCATTTGTTCAAACCAATATGAAACGACAAGCCACACTGCCGGTAGCAGCGTAACGAGTGCTTTAGAAATAATTAAAGGGAATTATTGGCAACGCAACATATGACAGACCTGATACAAGCCCGTCAGTTGCTCAATAGCAAACTTTTGGAGTGCTATTCGTTGAGCGTAGCTATATGCACAACTGCCATTTCATATTGTTGAACAACTATTTATTTTTCTGTTAGTTCTGCAAAGGTAGCGTTTTTCCCTTAAACTTATATCTTCAGATTATTATTTTCTTTCGTATCTCTCATCTAAAGAAATCGATTTATCAACCATTTGACTATATACAGCTAAAATGCGTCCCCCATCATTCTTTAGGAACAGAGAATCGGAAGTGACCGTGTACCTTTGTACTCTGGGCAGCAGTGCTTTCATCTCGTTCTCTATAGACATATCTTCGCATGCCATTTCTGTCCATGCTATATTTTGGAATGACAGAAGCGAATCATCTGCGACAAAGTTTCCCGAAAGAGTATTACAATCCGTAGTGCATGAGAAGATACCTGAATCAAGGAACTGAAGCCGATATTTTTTGTCACTTTTAACATGAATCAACTTCATTGATGAAGTTTCAGCCGGATGATATTCTTCAAGCTGCCAACGCCCATAGATGCTTTCAACAGTAATATACGACAAATCATGTTCCGTGTCACAGCCTGAGCTGACTTTCGTGTTATGCTGACCGCATGACGCCATGAGCAATGTGAATATCAAAAGGAACGATAATTTCATATGAATCATTTTGTATTAGAACTATTTGGACATAATGAGCAAAAGCCTTGCTTGTTAAACTGATAAAACATCTCGATACGTTCCGGCGCATCGTTTTCAAGCAGCAACAACAATTCTTTTGCAAACTCAAGGGTCGCGGAACCATTTGCCGTTACAATGTTCTTGTCGCTGACGGCTTGGGCATGAATATAGTCTCCCTGATTTGTGTAGTTTTCACCACCCCATAGTTTCAACTGCTCCAGACCGTTACCGGTATGCTTAACGGCATTTAGGAATCCATGCTTTGCCATAAACGAAGCGGCGTTACAGATAGCTCCTATAATCTTACCACTCTTAATTGCCTTACAGACAATTGGTATGACCTGCTCTGCGTCCAGTGTTTTCCATCCGAAGCCTCCAATCAGTACCAATGCCGCATAATTATCTGGCATCGTGTCAAATGAATAATCCGGTATAGTCCGAAAACCGCCTATGGATTTAACAGGTTCCAATGTCGGTGCCACGACCTTATTGACATATTTCGGATTCTCTTTCAAGGCGGATTCGTCGGAAGAGATACCTTCCGATAGATACACCGCTTCATGATCTGTGTAATCATTCAACAGCAGGTATAATACTTCATTAGTCATACCAATTACATTTAGATGTTACAGGAATACATATATCCACTACCCATTTCTTTTCCGGATGTTCTTCATGGTTATTCATATAGATTTCAAAGGCCAGTCCGCAACATTTGCAACCGTGTTCTTCTACCAAATGGAACATACATTCCCATGCGCGCTGAAATTCATCCCATGAGATTTCAAACCTCCCCACTGCATATTGTCCGGCAGGGATAATATATGAACTTATTTCTCCGTCGGTCTTCATCGGTTCCTTGACTATCAGACAAGCATCAGAAATAAGTTTGCCCTCTTCCGTCGTATTCGGATTATTGTGATAAATCGAGGCTAAACGAGAATCGTGCATCGGTAATAATCCTTTGGGGTACGCCCATCGCATCAACTTTTCAAATGCTTGTTGCATATTGGTGTATGCACCAATATGGCGACAATACACCACATGGATGGCATCTAAATGTTTGATCTCAAAATTACAGTCCATACTTGTTTCTCCTATTTTGAATGATTTTTGCCGGCAAAAGTAGTGAGAATATGAACGCCTGTATGGACTTATGTTGCGCTCCAATGTACGTTCTTTGCTATTTTCTTGCTGCATTTTGCTTCTGTACGCTTCAGCAGTCATACCGAAGTGTTTCTTGAAATTGCGGCAGAAGACATTAGCTGAATTAAAACCGCATTCAATAGCTATATTCGTGACGGGTTTATGCATATCGTCTCGCAACTGGATAGAGGCAAGTTCCAAGCGCCTACGCATTACATATTTAGCTAACGGTTCGCCCATTACTGCCGTAAATATACGGTGGAAATGGTAAGCGGACAAATATGTTTTCTCCGCCAATGACTTTATATCAAGTTCTTCGTTTATATGGGCATTGATATAATCAAGAACCAGATTTACTTGTTTTGTATATTTGGCAGAATCACTCATTGCGTATAGCCTTTTCTTTCGTTCAATGGGAATAAATGTCCTTTTCTAACTTCTAAAAAGCGGGCTTTCCCAAAGTATTGTTTTTACTGTCTCACAATAATAGTTTTAGCAGTTCCTCGTGGACTTTCCCGTTTGTCCCTGCGACTTGGCTACCTTTTGCAGGATCAAGTGCATTTCCATTCCAGTCTGTCACTTTACCTCCGGCTTCTTGTACTATAAGCATACCTGCCGCATAATCCCACGGGTTCAGATATACCTCGAAATACCCACCTTGTCTGCCACACGCGGTATATGCCAATTCCAATGCGGCAGAACCAAGCCTTCGGATATCTTGCGAATTTTCATAAACTTGGAGAAATCTTGAAAAGTTCTCCTTTGCCAGTTCTCTTTTTGCTGTACCTATACCAATGATGGTTTCCGATAGCTTCTGGGCAGATGAAACGTGTATGGGGCTGCCATTCAAGAAACTACCTTCGCCTTTGACAGCAGAAAACAGTTCATCGTGAAATGGGTCATAGACAATACCCATAACAATTTCCTTTTGGCGACAAAGAGCCAACGAGACCACGCTATGCTGATAGTCGTGCATGAGGTTCGTAGTGCCGTCAACGGGATCAAGAATCCAATAGCTATCAGCATCCATTCGTTGTAAACCTGTTTCCTCTCCGAGAAACTGTATTTCCGGGACAAGTGTATGTAGTGCCTTTTTCAGAAAGTCCTGTACGGCTACATCAACTTGCGTTACATAATCGGCCACGCCCTTCTCTTTCACATGGGATACCATATCCCTGTTTGTGATTATTCCCTTAGTCTCTTTGACCAAGCTGATTATGCGTTGTATATCCATGTCTTATATGATTTTATATAGGTCTAATTAGATTTTTTATTCTTTCAGTATATGGTTGCCACATTTTCTAACAGGAAGTCTTATCACGGTTTTTAATTTTTCCGGAGTACATCTTCTTGGATCAGAAAGATATATTTCATGGTGCAATCTGTCTCCTTTTAAGTCTTTAACATAGCCATTTTGTAACAGATACCGCTCCATGATAGCAACCGTTTCCGGCTCGCAGTCATAAGAACCCAAGTGCATGATTTGCACACATAACCCTTCGTTTAACGTTAAAAATTGGGCGGAGGAGCAGTCAATTCCTTTCTTATTGGAAGCGGTGGCAACAGCCCAATCAAAATCTTGCTTCGTTATAAAGTCGGGCAACCGAAGAACGGAAATCCATTTGAATTTCGATTTATTGCTATAATCCACGCTATCCATGCCATCCTGCCACCAAAAGCCTTCCAAAGGAGGAACAACATATTCAAAGAAACCATTGATTTTATAGTCTGTCTTATAACTCATTCTTAGAGTATAAGCCACCGCATACAGGACACCGATAGCTTGTTGATATGCCCCGCCTTCTTCGTTGGGGTTACCTTCTCCTCTAACAGCAATATAGTTAGCAGCAGGGACATCAACAATCGCAGGTTTGTTCTTAGGCATATAATACTCCTTGTATTCTTTTTTGAAATCAAAAGCCATTTGTTCTTTTTTAATTAGAATTTATCGTTTGTCACAATGTGGCCGGAATCCAATAATTTCAGCAGGGTATCAACAGCAACATCCATCCTTTGGGAAACTTCTTCTAAAGTCATTCCATCAGAAATGAATCTCTCTATGACCATTTTCATCTCTTCTCCCACTTCTATGAGATGTCCATCCAAATCATAGAAACGAATCACTCGCTGTCCCCAATCATGTTCAATGACTTCTCCCAAGAATACGATTCCCGGATTCCCATTCAGCTTTTGCAGAAAGTCATCAAAATCACGTTCCTCAAAGGCTATTTCAACATTGTTGGGCTTTTTATATACTTTGTCCTTTGGGACGCCAATAAGCCAGTCGAAATCCTGCTGTAAAGCCAAACCGCAGGAGAACAAAATATTTCGTCCATAATCCTGACAGACTTCCAGCCCGAATATGTTTTCGTAGAAACTTCGGGCTTTTTTTATATCTGACACGGATAAAACTGTACAACAATATTTCATAGCCTGTTCTTCCAGCGTTTGAGGGTTGGATAAAATTGCCGCATCATCTCTTTCGCCTCTTCCACAGTCATATTTTCCCCAGACCATTTGTTTATTTCATCAGTGAACTGGGCGCAGTGGTCAACCATCTGCTCCATAGTCATCTCCATAGCGAACTTGCCGTCCTTATAACAATAGTTGCAGTAATCCTCATTGAGGCTACCGTCGATGTTTGTTCCCTTATCGGAATCAGCCAGCGGCATTCCGCAACTCTGACAAAATTTTTGTTCCATATTTTTATTTTATTTTTTGTTTAATCACTCCCTTCCAAACGATGTTAGAAATCTCCGCAATTATAGCTGATGTCTCTGTCATGTCATAACCGGAATCCGCTACAAATACAGCAATTGAGTATCTCGTACCGTCAGGCAGATATACATACCCACAATCGTTTATTGCAGATATGCGTCCTTCTGGTGTCGGAAAACCAGTACCGGTCTTATGACCTATCTTTGCGGACAAAAGAGGTGCGGCAAGTCTGTCAAGCCCGGTATAACATTGTTCGAGCATAGTCGATATTTCTGAATATGATTGCGATACATTTCTCATTTCGGTGTAGAACCTGTCAAAAAGTTGTGCCATTGCCAAAGGGGTGGAACGGTTAAGATAGCTCAGATATGGATTGCGGTGCATATCTTCTTCGGATGCGCCGATTACAATATCGTCAGAAATGCCCATCTTCCGCATTATTGATGTCGCACCGGATGGGCCGCCTACATACTTCAGAAGTATATCCGCCGCATTATTATCGCTTTCTATCAATGACCATTCAAACAGTTCCCTTACAGTCATAATATTGCGGGATTTGCCGTATTTTTTGAGCATCGGACTATAAGTGTTTTCATTCAAGACATTTCCGTTGAATGTAATGGAATCGTTAAGTGTCATGCCATTTGTATCTATCCAGTTGGCAACTGTTAGAGCCAAAGGGAATTTGACTACGCTCATCATCGGAAAATCATGCTCGCCGTTGACAGACACTGTGTCTTTGCCATTGATAATGACAGCGACACCAATACGGGCATCTTTCCCCATGACATAATCCTGCAATACTTTTTCTATCGCTTTATTTCCATCAGCGAAAGCAGGCAATATTAAAGTCAGATATAATAGAGTAAACAGTATCCTTTTCATCTTCTTTATTAAACCATTTTTCAATTATGTTATTACATAGGCGTACCCCTACCGTATATTGGTGTATGCCATATAATGGCTACAATATACAACAGGGATAGCACCTAAATGCTTGATCTCAAAATTATAGTCCATACTTGTACCTCATGTTCTGGTTTATTTTAGTCGGCAAAAGTAGAGAGAATATGAACGACCTTGTGGACTAATATTGCGTTTCAATGTACGTTTCTTGCTATTCTCTTGCGATATTTTGCTTTTGTGCGTTTCAGAAGCCACACCAAATAGCTCCCTTGGGCAAAATTAGGCAATTAATCTGTAACTCTATTTTAGTCAGGCTTCAAAATCCGGCTGCTAAAACTCAATTCCGACTTTCATGGATATGAGATTATGGCTCAGTTTCTCTGAAAACTCGACTGCTATAATTTCGCTGTCAAATTTCTTTAACCGCTCCAGTTTTTGCAGTTCATATCCTATTGACACGAACAGTTTCATACGTTTATATACGGAGTATGAGATTCCGGCAGTAGGATTGAGATAGATACCCCCATTAGCCTCCTTTGAGGCTGCAATCCCATATCCTGCGCCGCACTGGATAAAGGGGGTGAATTTCCTCGGTTTGCAAATGTGGAATTTCACATCTGCAAATAAAGGCACTATCGGTTTCTCAAATAGCGATATGCCGGTTCCCACTCCTGCGGATAAACGTTCATTGAAATTGTAATTGCCGATTACCTGCCATACAAACGGCGTACATGAAGGCTTGCTCATATCTAAGCCAGTACCGATTGTCGTCGCATAGGATATACGTCGGATCTCTTGGGCGTGTACGGTTGTCCCAAGAAATATCAATGCCAATATAATTATATTTCTCATTACTGTATGTTTATCGTTATCCGTTCAACTATTTCCAATGCCGTTGTCAATCCCGACAGATCCGTATGGATTTCGCCATCACTTCCGTCCGGGCTGCTGTGTCCTATCAGCGTGGTCTCAAAGGTCTTTTTACCCGTTGTCAAATCGACTTCAGCCTTGTAAATGACCGCAGGTTGTCCGCTTCCCTCTTTGCCTCCGGAATAATTTGCATCTCCCTCTTGGGCGTTTTTAGGGAAATTGTCATTAAAGTCTGTGGAGTGATTGACCTCCACTTTAACTATAAAGTGTTGTAAGTGATTTGCAGTCCTAAGCTTCACATCGAAACTTTCACGGGGAGTTGCCCCCGAAATTCCGTCCACCACGGGCTTGTCCTTTGTAGGCAGATAAAGCCCGTCATCATATATTATCCCACGGGAATAGCACCAGTGCGGCAACGCCTCTTTTCTGCGGTTGCCTTTTGCCATCTGCCAGTCCTGTGTCGCTATCTTGTGCGAAACATATACTGTCGAAAGATAATTCCCTTGCATATCTTCCAGCCAGATGGCTATTTGTGGCGGGTTTTTCTTCTTGATACCTAAGAACACCGGGAAATCATGTAGCCATTCCCGACCTTGTTCGATGCAGACTTTTATATCACCCTGCTCGTACTCGATCAGTTCCTTGTCGCAGGAAGTAAGGCTGATTGTCGAAAGCAATCCTAAAAGAGCAATAATCATTTTTGTCATTTCTTATAATTTATTTATGTTACTTGTCGGGAACATTGAGGCGAAAAAATTTTGTAGTCCGGATAAACAGATTTCAATCTGCGAACATTCTGTCTATCAGATTCTCCACTTCTTGATAAATTTGCTTCCACCCATTGTCCTCGCTTATGCTTATTCCGTTAAATACGGGGCAATAATCACCAAGCATTGCCAGATAAGTAATGGATGCTGTAATCATCGCAGATAACGTTGCTATTTCCTGTTGCGGACGTCCTGTTACAACGCAAACTTGTTTTATCAAATTCATGCCAATCGTTTCCCTCTGCTCCCTTAAGGCTGTAATTACATCATTGTCGCAGGAGAGTTCCCAACGATAGAGTTTTCTTAAAACCGGGTCAGTTCGCAATTGTTCGATATGTTCACGGAACATTCTCTTAACCGCAGGAAGTACCTGTGTCGCATCTGAGAACTCAAGCGAAGAGTTCAGCCAGAAATCATGCTTGCGTATATATGCGGCAATCAAACCGTCTATTGAATTGAAATAGCGGTAAATCAAAATCTTGGACACCCCGGACTGAGCAGAAACGGCATTGATGCCTATCTTCTCAAATCCGTTTTCGGCTATCATCTGTCCAATCGTATTTAACAGCCGTTTTTCTGTTGCTTCTCTATCGCGTTCCATATTGATGTTACCATTCGGGAACAAAATTAGCACTTTTTGTTGAAACAAAAAAATATCTTCGAGAAAAACTTATCAAGGAATTGTCTATTACCGCTATAATACAGGTTTTAGGACGCTTGGAGAGCCAATAGAGGTACAAAAAGTAGGAAAATGAGCCTTGAAAAGCTGATTTATGCCTGTTAGCGAGATACTTTTACGAGAATCTCACTACCTTTGTATTTGGATTGGGGCAACTCTATCCAATACATAATGTAATAAAATGAAGCGTTGTGTGTATCAAGGTATTTGGAAACGTAGGATATTTTCAAATTGCATAATTAGATGGCATAGTGGTTCTCACTCTTAGCGTTGTTGCTATTACTGCCTGTATGCAAGGTTTCCTTAGACCTCCGAATAAATAAGTGGCGATGCTGTCTGCGCTTTGTGTTTTGTTATTGCTTATATATTGAACAGACAGGTATTATAATTATATCGACATGGAAATATCAAATTGGTTTAGAGGTTTTGAAAAAGGTATTGCGCGGCTATCTCCAGAACAGCGGTCTGCTTTCTTTTCGGAATGTGGAAAGAATTGTGTAAATGGTGGCACGCTTTCTATTTATAAGAAACTCTATGAAACCGCCAAAGGAGATATGGATGATTTCTTTCTGTTGGCAAATGACTTACCCGGAGTAAAAGGTGAGATTGTTGAGAAAGGTCATATCTATCGTCTTATCTTCTTGGAATGCACTTGTGGGTTGTGTAGAAATGGATATGTCACTACACCTCTGCTCTGTGAGTGTTCACGCCAAAGCGTGATTTATTCTTTGCACAGCTTGTGGAAAGACGAAAAATTTATTGTAACACTCTGTAACTCTATCTTACGAGGCGCAACAAATTGTGAAATGAGAATAGAGGTTGAACGATAAAAAAGTCTTCAAAAGGAGGAATTTGCCCTATTAATCACCATTACAGGCTGATTCCACTTCGCCCTCTATCAATTTTCCAATCATACCGACCTTACGCAACATCACCAACCTCATTGAGTATGTGGCGATGTTTTATGTCATTAAAGGGCTGCAAGTGTCACATATAGTCACATTACCATGCGCCGACCACTTCACCTCGGTCAATGCTTTTGTCCGTTTCGCAACCTCTTCCTGACGGCATCAGGGAAAGACTCTCTGATATTATCGTTCTCGGCTTTCAGTCTCACATTTTCCTGTTCAATGGCTGCGTACTTACCTAATCGCCAATAGGCGAAATTCTCGTTTGTTAAAATCTATTAAGAGAAAATCAAGGTATTATAATGCCGATTTTTGCAGCCGTTTGTCACCGTTTTGACCTCCGAAACTCCATGTGGAATTGATTTAAGTCTTCAAAGTTCTCCATTCTCACAACTACATATGAATTAAATTACACATCTTAATGTGAGGCAAACAAGAATAGCAAGAAGGATAATCTTTAATACTATCCCTCTTGCTAACATATATCATATTTTAATCCCTTTTGGTCGATTCTCATCTTTCGCATATAATCCCAGACGCCCAATTATAATATGATTAGCGATGAATTTTTCCGATGGATTTTGCTCATTCGCCGGACTGCGTATTTGCGGTGTTTCTCCGCTGTGTTGTGGCGGAACGTTGCGTACACCTTCCGCAACCGGTTTGACATCCTGCCCGTCCTTCTCCTTTTCGATGACTTCCGGCACAGGCGGTGCAAGTTCCAGCTGAATCTTTCGGTCAAGCGCGGCAAGCTCGGACTTCAACTGTTTCAGTTCGTCCTCTTTTTTCCACACCTTGCCCGCTATCTCCTGCAACTGCGGAATCTCCTTTTCCAGCACCTCGTTCTTCGCCTTGTACTGGTCGATAATGGACGGAATCCTCTCCAGCGCGTTCAGGAAGTTGCGTGCGGCGGCTATCGGGTCAGCCATCGCCAGATGCCCGTTGTTGTAGGTGTACTTGTAGTTTCCCTCCACCACGAAGCGGTTGTCGGTAAACTCCAGTCCTTCTTTGAGCATCCTCTCGCTGACCACCTTTATCGGGAAGCCGTAAAGTTCCCCGACAGCCTTGTACAGTCCGCCCGTCGTGGCGTTCTTGGCTATCTCCTGCAAACGCTTACCGATGACCTTCTCATCCGTTGAATCCACGCCGTCCACCTTGACGGCATTCAGGCGATTGCCCTCTTTGTCAGTCTGCACAACCGAAAGAAACCTGTTCCAGTCCTCCGTCATGGCTTCGATGAAAGCCGTGTTGTTGCGCAGTTCTCCCGTTTTGGATTCCAGTTTGAACTCCGAATCGCGCCTGCCCTTATTAAACGACTTGCGTTCCCCTTCGAGCGAGGCGATACGCTTCTCCAATTTCGCTTTGTCGAGCAGGTCTGTATTGCCGGATAGCAGAGCCATATACTCCGAGAAGTTCATGCCCGATTTCTCGTCCATCGCCCCCTCGTCGATGGT
Organism: Parabacteroides caeci; assembly: GCF_023656795.1. Lineage (NCBI taxonomy): Bacteria > Pseudomonadati > Bacteroidota > Bacteroidia > Bacteroidales > Tannerellaceae > Parabacteroides > Parabacteroides caeci. The sequence goes on along the minus strand of NZ_JAMOKT010000076.1, from coordinate 316 downwards.
ACGTGCCCCCATAGCTCCGCTTTTCAACTGCGATATGAAAGTTTGCTTACAGTGCAGCAGGTTGAATTTGTAGCTGTCCAGCGACTTCTCCACGGCGTAGATGATGACATCCACGTTGTTCCCGGCAAAATGCTTGGCAATCTCGTTGCCGGCTCTGACGCCACGTCCGTCACGCTGTTGCAGGTCGGACGGTCGATCGGGTAGGTCAAGGGCATTGCTGCCCTCTTCCCCCCTAAGAACCGTACATGAGAGTTTCCCCTCATACGGCTCAAGCTTTTCTAAGCCTCTGTTTGTATGCAGAGACCGGCTCAAACTA